>VGNF01000063.1 GCA_016866195.1 Chloroflexota bacterium
CCCCCAGCCGGTTGCATTTACCGCTATTCATTCTGGTCATGCCGGCTACCGTCCTGTCCTTGGGAAGCCATTCGAAATCTCGTCTCGGTTGGATTGTCGTGATCCTGCTTGCTTTTTTCGCCATCCCGTATCTCTTCATGAATCCGATTCGACCGTTGGTGGGACCGAAGAATATCCTGAGACAAGACCGCTGGAGTCAATACTTCATGGACCGCCCGGTCATGGTCCCGTACACAGAATTGGGGGAAAAACTTCTGGCATTGCCATGCGAGCGGATCGGTCTGGTCTCCTACCACGACGCGTGGGAATACCCGATCTGGGTACAAATGCAATCCAGCGGGAGACAGTTATTCATCCAGGATGTTCTGGTGAGGAATATCTCGAACCAACTGGAGAAGGATTTCATGCCTTGTGCCATCCTGGCGACCTATCCCTTGGAGGGGGAGAGGATCGAGTACCATGGGGAAGTTCTTATCAAATCCTTCTATATGGAGCCGCTGAGCTTGTTCGTATCTCTGGATTACGGAGGGCTGCGTTAAAATTTATATTGTAGTTTCGATCCCCGACCTTGTTTCGGCCCAATCCCGTCTAGAGATTTGTGCAAGAAGCAGAAGGCGGCGAACTGCTCGACCGGACGCCACTGCGCTTATCAACAACGCTGCCGGGGTCGACCGCATTGCGAGCTACGGGTACGATTCGTTGCGGCTTGCCTCGGAGCATTCAAAGATCGGGGCTTATGACCGGGCCAATCAGCGGCGGGAGGCAACCAAGGGCGCCGCTCAACAAGCCACGCATGACGAGCAAACCGCAGATGCTGGAGAAAATCGGCGTGCCCGCCCGGACGGGACAAACCGCTGCCCAGCGCGTGCGCTCCGCGGTGGATCGGCGGCGGGTTTACGAATATTGACACTCCCGAATTACTGCGCCTCTGTTCCCCTGACTATTAACAGATATAATCATAGCGGTTGATATCTCACATCAGGAAGCGAATAATCGACATGAAAGGTATAAGCCGAATCCATTCAAATACTGCTGGTTGGTTCGTCAGGTTGTATCGCCACAACAAGGTCATTTCCAAATTCTTCAGCGACGGGAAGTACGGAGGCAAAGCGCACACGTTTCAGGTTGCACAATCCTATTACCGACAGGCCGTACGGGAAAACCCTCCAATGCCGAGAAAGCCGTTTCGCGAAACGCCGCTTCGCAATAACACTTCCGGGTACAATGGAATTTGCGAGACCTTCGCACGGACTCGCAAAGGTGTGATCATTCCCTGTTGGAATGTCTCGTGGTATTACCCCCCAAACAAATTGCATAGCAAGAAGTTCTTTTTCCAAGGTGCGCAGGAACGCAAACAAGCCCTGAAAGAGGCCTTGCGATTTCGGAAGGAACGCGAGGCGGCAATTCTAAAGCGGCAAGGCAAGAGAAAAAGAATTCAGGCGAAGTAACAAAAAACCAGCGGCGAGGATGTGACCCCCTCTCTGCTTTGCAGTCCAGGGAGTGCCTGGGCGGCGGGGACTGCCGCTTACAAAAGGAAATCCAGAATGACTCGCCTGATCTACTCTGCGATCTCATCGCTCGACGGCTTTTTCGAGGACGCCAACGGCAAGTTCGATTGGGCAGCGCCGGACGAGGAAGTGCACCAATTCATCAACAACCTCGAACGGTCAGCCGGCACCCATCTCTATGGACGTCGAATGTATGAGACCCTGATGGTTTGGGAGACCGACCCCACCTTGGCTGCCGAGTCTCCACTCCTGCGCGACTTCGCAGAGATCTGGCAAGCAGCCGAAAAAATCGTGTACTCCAAGACTTTGGAGGCTGTATCCACTCGAAGGACGCAGATCGAGCGAAACTTCGATCCGGATGTCATTCGACAATTGAAAGAGGCTGTCGAACATGACATCCTCATTGGTGGTCCAGAGCTTGCTGCCCATGCCTTTCGAGCGGGGTTGATTGACGAGTGTCACCTGTATATCACTCCGATCATCGTAGGAGGAGGCAAACCAGCCCTGCCTGACAGGGTTCGATTGAAGCTCGAGCTTTTGGAGGAACACCGCTTTGGCAGTGGCGTGGTTTTCCTCCGTTATCGGACAGGAAAGGGAAGAGCCACCTAGCGCGGCGTACCCTCCGTCCCAACTATTTCCGTCGCCTACTCGTTTAACTCGGGATGCTCAACTTCGCGAGTCTCGTAGCGAGCCTGCGCAGAGTGCTGTTGTTACCGCGCATGTTTCTCGGAATATTGGTTTCGCGCGCGAAGAACCAGGTGGCTGACATCTCCGATCGCATAAATGCAGGTTTTAAATGGTGGATAAAAAGTCATGACGATCAACAAATGGGGCGGGCTCGCATCCTTCTTGCTGGCAATGTCGGTTATCGTTGCGCCTTTTATTTACTTAACGGGGAATTTACGCGATGCCATGGGAATATTTGCCTATGACCTGGCGGATCTTCTCCACGGACCGGTTCTATCGGCCAGTTTGATCTCCCTGATCTATGTGCTTCGTGAACGGATCGGTGAGCGTGCCTGTCGTCGCATGGACCTGGCACTTTTTGCGGCTGTCCTTTCAGCAGCGGGGATGGCGGCGGTTGCTTTTATCCGCGCTTCGAATCGTCATTACCATTTGATCCATCCTGAGTTGAAATTGGAGAACTCCACCACCGTTCTCATCGTCTGGACCACGCTCGTGGCAGGCGTGAGTGCAGTTGGATTTCATTTTCTGGGATGGACGTTTGTATTATCGGGTTCAGCTAGTTGGACAACCCGCCTATTTCCCCGCCTGTTAAGTGGTTGATATCTGCTGGCAGGAATTTCGTCCCTGTTTGTTTACCGGTTCCCGGATCTCGAAGGATTTGTATTGTTGGTTGGCATGATCATCTGCATCTGGCAGGGTGTTTTGCTGTGGAAACAGGACACAAGCACGGTCTGATTTGCCTGAATCCCACGATTTTAACCGGGATTCTCCAGGAAAGAACCCAGAGTCAATTCGATACCACCCAATCGTCACTTCTTCCCCTTGCTCGTTGTCAGTAAAGTGCCTTCGCTGTAGAAAGGATCGGAGAAAAATTCCTGCTTGACGCTGGGTGGTTAAAAAACGTTGGGAATCAACAACATTCACCATCTTCGAGACGATGGTTTTCACAATCCGGCCTTTTACCTGGCGTAGGTCGCCTGTGAGAGCAGGCGGTTCGCGTTTTTCTCCCGCGTCACAAGCTCGCCGGCTTCGATCGATCCATCGTGATCCATCATCATTTCTTCCAGGGACTGTGCCAGGTGAACTGCCGAGGCGCGCACCGCATACATCGTAATGACCACGAACAACGGCTCCCGCCTCAGGCAGGCACGGCAGGCCTCCAATAGACCGGGAAGGGATTTGTACACCTCCCAAACTTCGCCCTTCGGTCCACGGCCGAATTTGGGCGGGTCGAGGATGATCCCATCGTACTTCACGCCTCGCCGCGCTTCGCGCTGGACATATTTCAGCGCGTCATCGACGATCCAGCGAATCGGTCTATCGCTTAACCCAGATAATTCCTGGTTTGCGCGCGCCCAGCTTACTGATTTCTTCGAGGCGTCCACATGAGTCACTTGGGCGCCAGCCGCGGCTGCGGCAAGCGTGGCGAGCCCTGTATAACCGAACAGGTCGAGGACATGGATCGGCCGCTTTGACTTTTGTATCCTATCAACTGAAAAATCCCAATGCGCGGCTGACTCTGGAAAGACACCCAAATGACGGCCGGGTGTGGTCATTGCCCAGAATCGAATCTTCTCTTTGAATTCGCGCTCTTTTCCCGTCCGTACTTCGACTGCGCTCTCGCTCCGCTCAGCACGGACGGGAGAAGGGGTCAGGGCATATCCCATTTCCCATCGTTTCTCCACCTTCCTATTAAAGTCCCAATGACCTCCGCTTTCCTCCCCGCTGGAAATAAAAACTGCATCGGCCTGTTTCCATTCCGAATCCGACAAGGCTGGTGACCATATCGCCTGCGATTCCGGCCGGGAGAAAATGTAAATACCATAACGTTCGAGCTTTCGACCATTCCCTGAATCCAGAAGTTCATAGTCAATCCAGTTTGCTGATTCAAGCAGATTCAATCGAAATTTTGTCATTTTTGACCATCAGACCTTACAAAAAAGTAGGGAATTACTCATCCCTCGCTTGCAATTAAGCATAAATCCCGTATAATGTGGGATAAAGTGGTAGAAAGTGGTAAAAGGCGCCGGATCTTCCGGCGTCTGATGCATTAATATTCAAAGTAGCACATATGTTCTTGGGTCAGTACCAGCACAACATCGATGACAAGGGCCGCTTGATGATTCCGGCGCGCTATCGTGAACTGCTGGAAAGTGGCGCTTTCATCACTCAGGGTTTTGACAAATGTTTGATGGTCATGACCGAGCCGTATTTCAAGCAGGTTTACGATCGGTTGGAAACCATGAACCTGACCGATCCATCTGCGCGTCTGCTGCGCCGTCTGATCCTTGCCAATGCGTATCCGGTGGAAGTGGATAAGGTCGGGCGCATCCTCATGCCTCAGAATTTGCGCTCCTTCCTCAAGGTCGATGGGGAGGTCGTGCTTGCAGGGCAGGGCGAATACTTCGAAGTGTGGAAGCCGCAGGACTGGAATGATCAGATGAATATGCTTCAGGATCCCGAAGCGAACAATCAGCGCTTTTCCACACTCGACCTGTCAAAGAGAAATTCGTAGGGGCAACCTTTATGGTTGCTCACCTACCTGTACTTTACCAAGAGATTATACACGCGTTGCAACCCCGACGCGGCGGCCGATACGTGGATGGTACCCTGGGCGCGGGTGGACATGCCCGCGGCATATTGGAGGCCTGCGCGCCAGACGGGCTCCTGCTCGGTCTCGACCTGGACCCGCAGGCGCTGGCGCTTGCTCGTGAGACCTTGGCTCCTTACGAGGGGCGCGTTCGTCTCGTGCAGGCCTCCCACACCACACTGCGAAATCAACTGGCTGCCGCCGGTTGGGAGGCCGTGGACGGCATCCTGCTCGACCTGGGAGCATCCTCCATGCAATTCGATTCTGCAGAACGGGGCTTTTCCTTCCTGCAGGAGGGCCCGCTCGATATGCGCTTCGATCCGCGATCCCTGCAATCGGCAGCCGATCTGGTCAATACGCTGACTGAAAAGGACCTGGCGGATCTGATCTTCGAGTTCGGCGAGGAGAAAAGATCGAGGCGGATCGCGCGGGCCATCGTGGAGAGCCGGCCGCTTCGCACCACCCAGGAACTTTCCGCGGTGATCGAAAGAGCCGCACCCCGACGCGGGGACCGCCTGCACCCGGCCACGCGAACCTTCCAGGCGCTGCGCATTGCCGTCAATGACGAGCTGGCAGCCTTGAAGGAGACCCTGCCACAAGCAGTGGAGAGTCTGAAGCCAAAGGGAAGATGCGCTGTCATATCCTTTCACTCGCTGGAGGATCGTATCGTCAAGAACTTCTTCAGGGAACAAAGCCGGGCAGTCATCAATCCACTGTACGAAAGGATTCATGAGCAGGAGCGCAAGGCGATTGTAAATCTCGTGAATAGAAAGCCGATTACACCTTCGGAACAGGAGATTCGTGGGAATCCCCGGGCGCGCAGCGCCAGGCTGAGAGTGATCGAAAAAGTGTAATCGTACTGCGAGCGGGCAAACGTCCGCAGCATGCTATGACGGAAAAAGATATCGAATGAATTTGCAGACCGTACACCACCTCATACATGCCTACAAGGTCGCTCCCTGGCGCGTTCAGCGTCAGGGGATCGGCAATGTGCTGCTTGGGGTGATCGCGCTGGCGCTCGTCGCCTCCCTCTATCTGGATGTCACTGCCAAGGCGGCCATCGCCGGGCGCGAGATCCAGGAACTGAACGCGGCGATCCTCACCAGCCAGCAGGTGAGCGCGGACCTGCAAACCGAGCTGGCTGCCTTAACTTCCGCGGGTACGATGGCAGAACGCGCCCTGGAACTTGGGTATCGTCCGGTCGAGCCGGAGGAGATCGAGTACTTGTTTGTCCCGGGCTTCCACAGACCTCTGCCGGAGATTCTGTCCTCCGCGGCGCTTCCGCAACTGAGTGCGCTGACCATCCCGCCCGAATACACCGAATCGCTGCTGGATTGGATCGATGAGCGGATCGCCCGCTCTGCGAGAGGCCTGCCATGAGACAGCAATACGCCCGCCGGTCCCAGGTGCTGGCGCTCGCCATGGGTTTGATCGCTGCGATGGTGATCGTGCAAATGATCCGCATTCAGTACAGCGAGGAAGCCGCCATCTTTCGCGAGCAGGCCTCCAATTATGCCTATGAGTTGCGCACGTTCTACCCGGACCGTGGTGAGATTTACGATCGCAGCGGCCACCTGCTGGCCGGGAACAAGACCGTGTACGAGGTGGGTGTGAATCTGGGTACAGTGTTCGATCCGAACGCGATCGCCACCGCGGTGAGTGTGGAACTCGGCCTGAACTATGCCACGGTCATGCAGGATATTCAAAACCCTCCGGAGTCCCTCTCCTATCTCGTGCTCGCAGACTATGTGGATGCAGACCAGGCGGCTTATTTAATGGAACTGAAGCGGACCCTGCAGGAACAGGCTCCCGAGGGCTCCCTGGGCGGATTGACCGGGTTGGAGTTCAAGTCCCATCCGCAGCGCAGCTATCCGGAAGGCTCCCTGGGGTCGAACGTGCTGGGGTTCGTCAATCGCGAAGGCCTGGGGTACTTTGGCATCGAGGAAAAATACGATACCCTGCTGGCCGGTAATCAGGTCAAGGTGCTGATCCCCACGGACCCAAACAAGGCATTTGAGATTTTTCGCGTTCCGGATGGCACCACCCTGATCCTGACCATTCAACGCGATCTTCAGGCAGCGGCCGAGCAGATCTTGGATGAAGCCCTGTACACGTATGGCGCGCAGGGAGGGACAATCATAGTCATGGATCCGGGCAATGGGGAGATTTTGGCGATGGCGGTCACACCGCGGATGGATCTGAATCAATTCTGGAATTATGGCTTGATCTATACCAACGCCAGCGAGTTCAACCGGGCGATCTCCTATCCCTATGAACCGGGGTCGGTGTTCAAGATCCTTACCATGGCTGCAGCCTTGGATAGCGGGACAGTGACACCCGACACGACCTACCTGGACACCGGGTCCATCCTGGTCGGAGGTGCCACGATCCACAACTGGGATATGGAACCGTGGGGACTGCAGGACATGACCGGATGCCTGCAGCACTCCCTGAACGTATGCCTGGCGATGGTTTCCACAAAGATGGGCGCCAGCACATTCTACGGATACATGGATAATTTCGGGATGGGGCATCTGACGGGGGTGGATCTTGCCGGTGAAGCCGCGGGCCGGCTCAAGATCCCGGGCGATGCGGATTGGTATCCGGTGGACCTCGGTACGAATGCCTTCGGTCAGGGGGTGGCTGTCACACCGATCCAGATCATGATGGCTGCCTCGTCGATCGCCAACAATGGACGGACGGTGACACCCCACACGTTGCTGGCCATGGTGCGCGATGGACGTCAATACAATGTGCCGGCTCAATTTGCCGGGTCGCCCATTTCGGAGGAGACAGCCAATACGATGACCGGCATGCTCGCCTATTCGCTTGAATCGGAATCCTCCCTGGCGCTCGTGCCCGGTTATCGTGTGGCCGGCAAGACCGGGACCGCGCAAATTCCCGTGAATGGATATTACGATTCCAATCAGACCAATGCCTCCTTCATTGGATGGGGACCGGTTGACGATCCCCAGTTCATGATATTTGTCTGGCTCGAGCGGCCTTCCGCCTCCATCTGGGGATCGGAAACCGCTGCACCGGTCTTTTCGCAGATGGCCCAGAAATCGGTCGTTCTGCTCGACATTCCCCCGGATTCTGTTCGACAGCAAATTGCCGCGAGATGACATGCTGACCCTTGCCGACGCCATCGAAGCCCTTACTTCAGTCCGTCTCCCGGCGGCCACTTCGGTCATACCGGAGGCAGTTATCGATTCGCGCCAGGTCATACCGGGATCGATTTTCATCGCGATGCCCGGCGAGCATGCGGATGGACACGACTTCATCGAAGAGGCCTTCCGCAAGGGGGCTTCCTTTGCCTTGATTCAAAAGGACGCCTCTCCGGTTCTGCGGGTCCTGGATTTGCGCGGGGACCTGCATGCAGCGGCCGGGCCCGATCTGGTTCCACCGTTGTGTCTGCGGGTGGATAACACGCTCTCCGCCTTGCAGCAGATCGCGCGCTTCTGGCGGCGGAGATTCGACTTGCGCGTGGTGGGCATCACGGGCAGCGTTGGAAAATCCACCACCAAGGAGATGATCGCCGAGGTGCTCGGCACGCGGTATCGCACGTTGAAAAGCCCCGGCAATCTTAACAACGAGATCGGCCTGCCTCTCACTCTCCTGAAACTGGGGGATGGGTACGAGCGCGCGGTTCTGGAAATGGGATTCTATGTCCCCGGCGAGATCCAGTTCCTGTGCGACATTGCCCTGCCTCAAATCGGGGTTGTGACGAACGTGGGCACCGTGCACGCCGAACGCGCCGGTTCACAGGAGGCAATTGCGCGCGGCAAGAGCGAGCTTGTGCAGGCACTGCCGGAAGACGGCGTAGCCGTGTTGAATTTCGACGATCCCTGGGTGCGCAAGATGGAGGAAAAAGCGCGGGGGCGCGTGTTCTTCTATGGATTGTCCTCCGAAGCGGACCTGTGGGCGGATCAGATCGAGGGCCTGGGACTGGAAGGCATTCACTTCCGGCTGCATTATGGGAAGGAAACGGTGCACGCGCGTGTGCCGATGATCGGCCGGCATTCGGTGCATACAGCGTTGCGCGCCGCAGCGGTCGGTTTGGTGGATGGCCTGACCTGGCAGGAGATCTTCGAGGGGTTCGCACAGGGACATGCGCAGTTGAGACTCGTGGCTGTGCGGAGCAAGAGCGGCGCGTTGATCCTGGATGACACCTATAACGCCTCGCCCGAATCCATGCTGGCTGCCGTCAACCTGCTGGACGAAATGGATGGGCGCAAGATCGCGGTGCTCGGGGACATGCTCGAGCTCGGTCCGTATGAACGGCAGGGGCACGAGATGGTGGGCCTGCGTGCGGCGCAGGTGGCGCGAATTCTGATTACGCTTGGGCCGCGGGCGCACATGATCGCCGAAGCGGCGCGCCGCGCCGGCATGAAATCCTCCGACATCCTGGAATTCGATGAGGCAGAACCGATCGTGGATTGGCTGGGCAGGAACCTGTCCGACAAGGATGCGGTGTTGATCAAGGGTTCCCATGGTTTGCGCATGGATCGCATCACCGCCTCGCTCGAGGTCCAGTCATGAGACAGATCGCGTTATCGCTGAGCTTGGCCGGGCTGGCATTTCTCATGACGGCCATTTGGGGCGGACCTTTGCTGCGCATCCTGCGTTACTTCAAGGTCGGCAAGATCATTCGCGTCGACGAACCCGGTCACCACGGGATCAAAATGGGCACCCCGACCATGGGCGGTGTGATGTTCATCCTGCCGGTGCTGCTCTTAAGCGGGTTGATGAACGCAGTAGCCCTGGTGGGTGTTTCGGAGGGCGGCACCGGTCGGTCTGTGTTGCTGCCCATGCTGGTGATGATCACCTTTGCGGTCCTTGGCGCGCTCGACGATTGGGAGGGCATTCGCGGCACGCGCAAGGGGGAGGGCATGCGGCCGCGCACGAAGTTCATGTTCCAGGTATTGCTTGCCCTGGGAACGGCCTACGTTCTAAAATACATGATGGACGTGCCGGACCTGTATTTCCCCGGCTTGTTCTTCGAGATCGAACTCGGATGGTTGTATGTGCCGATCGCTGCCTTCATCATCGTGGCCGAGTCCAATGCGGTCAACTTCACAGATGGGCTCGACGGGCTGGCCGGCCTCATATCAGCTACAGCCATTGCCGCGTTCGGAGGCATTGCCTTGATTCAGGATCAGGTCTTCCTGGCCCGTTTCTGTTTCACCCTGGTCGGAGCCCTGTTCGGCTTTCTGTGGTTCAACGTGCATCCCGCGGAATTGTTCATGGGGGATACCGGCTCGTTATCCCTTGGCGCAGTTCTGGCTGTCATCTCTCTGATGACCGGTCAGTGGCCGATGCTGCTGGTGATCGGCATTATCCCTTTGAGTGAAATGTTGAGCGTCGTGATCCAGATTGGGTATTTCAAATACACCAAGGGGCGGCGCTTCTTCAAGATGGCTCCAATCCACCTGCATTTTGAATTGCTGGGATGGAGTGAAACCCAGGTGGTGCAGCGTTTTTGGCTGATCGGATTGGTGGCAGCGTTGATCGGGATCGGATTATCGCAGGTGTAGGATGATGACGGATTGGAATGGCAGGCGTGTGCTCATATTGGGGGCGGCCCGGCAGGGAATTGCCCTGGCCCGCTGGCTTGCGCGTCACGGAGCGCGCGTGACCCTGAGCGATCTGCGCCCGCTGGATCAGCTTTCATCCGCCCTCGAAGCACCCCACGATGTGGACGTGAACTGGGCCGCAGGCGGGCATCCGCTTGATTTGCTGGACGACGCGGATGTGCTTTGTCCGTCCGGCGGAGTACCGTTGACCTCCCCGATCGTGCAGGAGGCGATCCGGCGGGGCATTCCGCTTTCGAATGACACCCAGATCTTCATGGAGCGGGTTCCATGCAGGACGATCGGTATCACCGGTTCGGCCGGCAAGACCACCACGACCACCCTGGTCGGCGATATGGCTTCCATTGGTTACGGTAATCACGCCTTCGTCGGCGGGAACATCGGGGATCCGTTGATCAATTACGTGGATGACATGCGGCAGGAAGATCTCGCCATATTGGAAATCTCCTCCTTTCAACTGGATCAGATGGATATTTCTCCGAATATTGCCGCGATCCTGAATATCACGCCCAATCACCTCGATCGTCACGGGACGATGGAGGCGTATACAGCCTCCAAGGCGCGCATTCTTGAATTTCAAACGAATCGGGATGCCGCGATCCTTGGGCGGGATGACGCGGGTGCGTGGTCCATGAAGGAAAAGGTTCGGGGCAGCCTGCTTGCCTTCAGCCTGTGCGAACTGGAACACGGACTGGACGGGGCTTACCTGCACGATGGCCTGTTGAATCTGCGTCATGGGAATGCTTACCTGCCATTGATGCCGCGCTCAAAGATCCCCCTGCGAGGGGAGCATAACGTGAGCAACGTCCTCGCCGCCTTTGCCGTCGGCCATGCCGCGGGACTGCGCCTGGACGACATGCTCCAGGCCGTGGAGGATTTTTAGGGAGTACCGCACCGGCTGGAATTTGTCCGCGAGCTGCGCGGTGTGCGTTGGTTCAACGACTCGATCGCCACTGCTCCGGAGCGAAGCATGGCCGCTGTGCAGGCGTTTGATGAACCGCTCGTGCTGCTGTTGGGCGGCCGTGACAAGAACCTGCCGTGGAGTGAGTTGGCGCACCTGGTCCATCAACGCGTGGATCACGTGGTTCTCTTCGGTGAAGCTGCAGATTTGATCGAAAAGGCCCTGGCAGGTCAGAATTCCGGCCGGGTGGCGAGAGTTCAGCGTGTCGGTCCATTGCGAGAGGCCGTCGTCCGGGCGGCGGATGTAGCACCGGCTGGCAGCATCGTCCTGCTATCACCGGGTTGTACCAGTTTTGACGAGTTCAAGGACTTCACGGAAAGAGGAGAAGCTTTTCGAAAATGGGTGCAGGAACTGTCATAAGAAGCCACCGTCCTTCCTCCGCCTCCTTGCTGCGCGGGTTCGATCTGCCATTGCTGGTTGTGGTGGTGGTCCTGATCGTGTTCGGCGTCATTATGCTTTTTTCATCTTCGTGGGATTTTTCGTTCAATGCCTACGGCGATGCCATGCATATGTTCAACCGGCAGATCATCTGGCTGGGGTTGGGAGCGGTCCTCGCCGCCGTGCTGGCTTTCATCGATTACCATGTCTGGCGCAAATTGGTCGTCTATGCCATGGCAGGGACCATCCTCCTGCTGATTGCGGTGTTGCTGATGAACGAGATTCGCTTAGGCGCCAAACGGGCATTCTTCGAAGGCTCAGTCCAGCCGTCCGAACTGGCCAAGCTGGTCTCCGTGCTTTACCTGGGAGTGTGGTTGTATGCCAAGCGGCAGCATCTGCATGACCTGTCCTTCGGATTGATCCCGCTCGGTGTCATCCTTGGAATCGTGGGCGGTTTGATCTACCAGCAGCCGGACCTGAGCGCGGCGGCCACGGTATTCCTCCTCGGCGGTCTGTTGTTCTTCCTGGCCGGAGGAGATTTGAAGCAGATCGGTGTGTTGTTGCTGGTGGCGCTGCTCGCAGCATGGCTGGTGGCCTCTGTCAGCGTCACCGGACGCGAGCGTGTGGGGGATTTTCTGGCGGGCATCAAGGATCCTCTGCAGGCTTCCTATCACGTCCGCCGGTCGTTTGAAGCGATCGTCCACGGAGGATGGTTCGGCGTGGGGCTTGGGCAGTCGCGCGCGAAGCTCACCGGCCTGCCGGTCCCTCCCACGGACAGCGTGTTTGCCGTGGTTGCCGAAGAACTGGGTTTGTTCGGTGCGATTGCCCTGGTGGGCATGTATGGAATCCTGGTTTGGCGCGGTTTGGTCATCGCTCGCCGGGCGCCGGATATGCTTGGCACGCTGCTCGCTTCCGGCCTGGCGATCTGGATCGGCATGGAGGCGCTGATCAACATGACCGTGATGGTTGGTTTGCTGCCCTTTGCAGGGAACGCCCTCCCGTTCATCAGCGCCGGCGGCTCGAACCTCGTGGCCATCCTCGCGGCATTGGGCATAGTATTCAATATCTCGCGTCAGACCGGCGAGGGCACGATATCCGATGAAGAATGGAGGTCCTACGGTGCGGTTGTTGATCTGCGCTGGTGGAACCGGCGGCGGGGTATACCCCGCGCTCGCCGTTTACCACGCATTGACCGGTAAAAGGAAGGATGTCGAGACCTTGTGGGTTGGAGGTGAAGGCGGCATGGAAGCGGAACTGGTGAGTCGCGCCGGGATACCCTTTCAGTCCATCCCGGCGGCGGGTGTGCATGGGGTGGGTGGGCGCGCCCTGCCCGGCAATTTGGTCCGGCTGGGTCGCGGTGTGCTGACTGCGCGAAGCATCCTGAAGGGATTCAGGCCGGATGTCATGTTCTTCACCGGTGGGTACGTGGCAGCGCCCATGGCCATCGCCGGCCGCCGCGTCCCGCTGGTCTTGTATGTGCCGGATATTGAACCGGGTCTGGCTTTGAAATTCCTGGCGCGCTTTGCCGATCGCATCACCCTGACTGCCCCGGCTTCCAGGAAATACTTTGCGCGACCCGAGCGGCTGGTTGTGACCGGCTATCCGCTGCGGGCAGACTTGTCTACATGGCCTCGGGAAAAAGCGATCCGGCATTTCGGTCTATCCCCCGACCTGCCCGTGGTGCTGATCACCGGCGGTAGCAAAGGCGCACGCTCGATCAACATGGTTGTACTTAATCACTTAGAGGATCTTGTCGAGGCAGCGCAGGTCGTCCACATCAGCGGTTCTCTGGACTGGCCTGTGGTGGAAAAAGCCGCGCGGGAGCTGCCCGATTCATTGAGGTCCCGCTACCATGTCATGCCCTACTCGCATGATATGGGCGTGGCATTCTCCGCGGCGGATCTCGTGGTCTCGCGCGCCGGCGCCTCCACGTTGGGCGAATATCCCTTCTTCGGACTTCCCGCAGTGCTGGTGCCCTATCCATATGCCTGGCATTATCAAAAGGTGAACGCCGATCACCTGGCAGATCAAAACGCGGCAGTGATCCTGCATGATGAACTGCTGGAGGGGAAACTGGCTGTCGTGGTCAAGGATTTGCTGGGCAATAAAACAAAGCTGGCGGCCATGCAGGCCGCGATGAAATCGTTATACAAGCCGGGGGCGGCGGAAGCAATCGCCGGCCAGCTGGAAGTGCTGGCAGGAGAACAGCCCATATGATGAGCATTGTCTACATATTCTGGATGTATATCCTGCTGTTCGCCATCATTGGCGCCATGCGAGGTTGGGCCAAGGAACTGCTGGTGTCGTTCAGCGTGATCACCGCTTTGGCCGTGAACATGCTGCTGGATAAGTACATCCCCCTGGTTCGGGACCTGCCGGATAACAGCAGTTCCGTGTTCTGGATCCGCACCATCATCCTGGTAGCTCTGGTGTATTTTGGGTACCAGACCGTGGCAGTGATCCCGAGGCTGGCTTCACGAGCCGTGCGCGAACGCCTTCAGGATTCGCTTTTTGGAGCGGTCGTGGGCGCGATCAATGGCTATTTCATCGCAGGGTCGATCCTTTTCTTCAACCATGTGGCGGAGTATCCGTACCGCAACGTCATCAGTCCCGCGACCGATCCCGCCGTTGTAGCTGCAGTGGATGCCCTGTTCAAATACATGCCTCCAAGATTGCTGGGAGAACCGGGCATTTATTTTGCCGTCATCCTCATCCTGATTTTCCTCATTGTGGTGTACATCTGAGCCAATCGTCATCTGTGAAATGCTGACCATGACACACGTTCACTTTATCGGAATCGGAGGTACGGGGCTTTCGGCGATCGCGCGCCTGCTCAAGGAAAGCGGGTATGAGGTCAGTGGTTCGGACCGGCTTTTTTCGCCATTTGCAGAGGATTTGCAGAAGCAGGGTATCACGGTCCACTTCGGCCACCAGCCTCAATACATCCACGGAGCGGATTGGGTGGTGAGGTCCTCGGCTGTGACAGACGAAAACCCGGAAGTCAAGGCTGCCCTGCAGGCGGGCATTCCAGTGTATAAGCGGGCGGATTTCCTCGGACGGTTGATGACGGGGAGGAACGGAATCGCCGTGGCCGGTACGCATGGGAAGACCACGACCACAGCCATGATTGCCTGGATGCTGCACGCCCTGAAACGCGATCCCTCGTTCATCGTGGGCGGGGTAGTGAACAACCTGATGGTCAACGCGCGCGCCGGGAAGGGTGAAACCTTTGTCATCGAGGCGGATGAATATTTT
>VGNF01000064.1 GCA_016866195.1 Chloroflexota bacterium
TGACCACGATCAGATCCAGAATCACTTTGACGGTTCTCTCCAGGCCGTACTTGGACTTACCGTGTATTCGGGGATGATGGGCGACCGGAACTTCCGCTACCCGGGCGCCCTGCCAGGTGGCATATATGGGGATGAAGCGGTGCATCTCCCCGTAAAGCTTGACCCCCTTGATGACCTCGCGCCGATACGCTTTCAGCGAACAGCCGTAATCGTGAAGTTTGACACCGGAAATCGTCGAGATGAGCCGGTTGGCGATGCGGCTCGGGAGGTTGCGCTTCAAGGGATGATCCTTTCGGTCCTCGCGCCATCCCGAACAAACTTGATAGCCCTCCTGAAGCTTTGCCAGAAGCTTCGGTATATCCCGGGGATCGTTCTGAAGGTCTCCGTCCATGGGAATCAGCACATCGCCGGAAGAATAGTCGATGCCGGCCATGATGGCCGTCGTCTGGCCGAAGTTACGACGAAAATGGATGACCTTCACGCGCCTGTCCCGGGAGGCGAGATCATCAAGAATCGCCCGGGAACCATCGACAGAACCGTCATTGATAAAAATCATCTCCAGGTCGCAGTCAAGCGATGGGGTGATTCCAACCATCTTCTCGTAAAGAGGGTTGATATTATCGGCCTCGTTGAAGAGGGGAACAATCACCGACAACAGTCTGACCGGCTCCGATGGATTCATTCGAACCGCATCGTATATCGGGATGTGATTATTCATGCCGTTCTTCTCCCGTCATGGGTCCGCCCTTAAAGACCCACAAATCCGATCTGCCGGGAACTTTGGTTGCCATACTGATCGGTCACGTCAACAGTCATCGACACGTTCCCCCCGTTCGACAGGGTGCCTTGGATGGTTCCCGTTTGAGCATCAATTCCCCAATTACCGTTGCCGCCGCTGATATTCCCCAGGGAAAAGGTATACTGCGGTTTTCCCCAGAGCCCCATATAGTAAGGCTCCGTTGCGGTGACTCGACCGGCCGTAATGATCACCGGCACTTTCCATGACACTTCACCCGCCGGCAACGAGACGATGGCCGGAGCGCACAGATAAGGCGCAGTCAGAGAGATCTGGGGAGAGGGGGCGCTTCGCGACCCCTCAGAATCGACAGCAATGATCCGTATATGGGCGCCCAGCGGATTGGGAAGGTTTGTCTGCGGATTCGCCGGATCATGGAGGATGTATCTGGATTCACTGGTTGTCGTCAGAAGGGTGGAGGGGACAACGGGCCAATCCGTCGCAGTTACATCTTCCCAGACATATTTTATGACCGGCTGATCGCTGAACCCGAGGATCCGGTGGTTTTCCGAAACGGGGGAAAACCCTTCAAGGGAACTATGGTGAATTTCATAAAGCACCGGCCGGCTGCCCGCTACACGGGGTGACCAGGAGAGCTCGATTTTACCCCCCGTATAGGTCGCACGCACCTGCTCCGGGGCCACAGGTCCGCGGACCTTGAACGGACGCGCGGCGCTCCAGGCGCCTGCCCATCGATCCGTGCCGAAGGGTCGGACCCTCCAATAGAGTGTCCTGTTTATAGGCAACATCCCCCTCCAGGGGAGAGTGAAATTGACTCTGCCACCCGATCGCTTTATCTGGTCGCCCTCGATGAGCCTGTCAAAAGTGGGCGACAGGGGATAGCGCATATCCTCGAAAGCGCTTAACTGCCAATGATAGCCGGAAACGGGAGCTCCTTCAGCCTCAGGCCAGGAAAATACAAGATTCGACTCGGCGATCTCCTGATTGGCTGCCGGTAAAAATTCTCCCTGAGAATAACGGAGCAGTTGAACGTTTGCCGGCACGGTCTGAACCTCGACACGCACCGAACGGCTCCCGGACGCATCCGAATAGATCAGCTCATTTTTCCCTGCCCGCAAACCGCGAAATGCGAACGCCGTGGATTGGCAGAACAGCTTCAAAGATATCCCCTTGAGGGCGACCGACCTCGTAACCGCCGCTTCCGGTCCGACCGGCCACATTTCGATGGTCATCTTTCTTTGCGGATAGGGCAGCGATTGAATCCGGTCATCGAGGGAGACGAATCCCGCTGCCAGGGTATTGAGAGGAATATCAAGGATGACGGGATCACCAGGCGAGCCGGTAATCTTGATGCGCATCAGCGTATCGGAAGCGGCCGCATTACCCAGTCGGACTGTCAACTCTGCGCCTATAATAGGAAAAGGATGGTTATAGAATAAACGGACCGGCATATCGGCGTCGATCACTGCGCTTCCGGAAGGATTTTGTACGATTGTCCGGCCCGAGCCGGCAATACCCCAGAGATGGGAAGGATTTCCAAAATCCAGATTCGTTTCCCAGGTCATCTCGCGCGCCACCGTATCGATGATCGACTTCCAGATATCCGGATCCAGATGGGCGCTTTTATCGGTATGCCAGCCGTAGGCCTCTCCCGGTCTCAAATGAAGTTCGAAGGAATCCCATACAAGTGGATTCGCTTCAAAGGGAATGTCATATCGATTGGAGTAGAGCGAAGCGACCTTCTCGGAACTATACCACATATTCACTTCGGGTTCACCGGCCAGCCTCGGAGAACGGTTGTACGTTCTATAGGGCGCAGAGCGCAGCACCAGCATGCTGTCATCCCGGATATCCTGACTCGAGGCGATGGTCCAATTGTCATGCATTAGAAAAAAACCAATCTGATCCGTGTCAAGAACGGCCGTTCTGTCAAGAATTTCAACCTCTCCCGTGGTGTGATTCGACGCCATGGCATTTTTCCACCGGTGCCCCATGACATCCCAAAACGCCGCCTGCACAGCCGTTCGTACCTCACAAAAGCCGTACCCGTGCCCGAGGAACCATGACAGGGGGGTCACGTCGTCAAGCGGCAGTTCGCCGCCATGGATCGTATAATTAATCATGGTATAATAGAGGTTCAGCAGGCGGTCCTGTGCATCGGCGCCGTTCAGGGTTACCCCCTCCAGAAATTCCTGGGTCGTGAGAGGCAGCAGAAATCCGTTGATCCTGACCCGGGGATTCTTTATCGCCTGATTACCGACATTGATGATCTTCACCGATGAAACGAACCTCTTTTCCGGTGGATTCGAGGGCCAGAGGTAATTCCTCTCGTCGACGGCGCCGTCAACCGTATAGGAAATGGTCGTGGGAGACTGCGTGATATCACCATTGTTTCTATTGGTTACGATTACGATTTCTGAAGAACCGCATGCCATCAGTACCCAGGCAACCATGACTGCCAGAACAGCGATGCGGATAACTCGCTGGGTTGCATCATACCTTGTCATTGAATTACTCCTTATGAAAAAATGCGGTGCCTTGCAGTTGCGTTTAGTTGATTTTAGGTATCGTTCTAAGCCCCGTCAAGAGAAAAGACCAGGTACTGAGAATAAAAAACACCAGACCGAACAGGGGCATGATCCTTAAACGGAAAGAATCCGGCAGCCTCGCCAGACCGATCATCAGCATGGGAAGGATCGGAAAGAGATAACGCCCCTGGGGTTGATAGTCATTGACCCAGGAATGGTAAACCGATTGACCGACCGTCAGCCCTGCAAAAAGAAGGACAAACAGAATAAAGATCGCATCTCGGGAAGATAGGGTAAACACCGAATAGAATAAAATGATCAGGGAAATAACCCCCAGCATATACATCACGGCATGATAATACTCCTCGCTGGAAATAAGATCCATATAACCGTATAGACCGAAAAAGCTTTTGAAGGAGAGGTTACGCCAGTCAGGATTCCGGATGAGAAGCGCCTCTAATGATGTCCCTTTATCTCTGAGACGCAACCCCGGGTACGTTGAGGAAAGGTTGTCCCGCATGGTGCTGGGTTTGAACTGAGGAGCGGCATAACGCTCCATGGCAATGAGCCCCTTTTCATCCTTGTTGAAATCATTGATATACTGATCGTAACCATAAATCGGCAGATAGACCAGCAGCGCCACTGTGAATAGAAAGATCCATTTCTTCAATTTCATGATTCTCTGTTGAATCGTCGCCTCAAAAAGGACTCCCCATAGACCCATAAATATCAGAAAAGCGATGTATATCCGATAATTCAATTTTGAACAGAACAGAATGCCGATCAGCATTCCCGCCAGGACCCCGCCACCGATAGGGTGACCCATAGCGGGGCCCGAGAGGTAACGGTTGAGGGAAGATTCAGGATTGACGGCCTGCATCGCGAGAATCATTGCGATGAAAAAGGGGAATGCATCGTTGTTGAAATACGAAAACACGTACCATACCTGTGGTGAGAGGACGAGAAAAAGAACCATCCATTTCAAACGCCTCATTTGCGTTGCGAAAACCAAAATCAGCAAGAAGAATAACAGGGCATTGGCCAATCGCATCCTCAAGTAGAAATCGGGCACGATACCGGATAAGACCTCTGTGGCTTTTACGGCAATGAAATAATAGGGATCTATATGCCATAAGTAGCTGATACCAAAAACGGATATGCTGCTAACAACGCGGGGATCGTCAATCGCCGGGGGAAGCCAGTTCTGTATATAGTAGGCGGCCGCTTTGATATGACCGTTCCATTCATCGGGATGGACATCCAGTCCGCTGATAAATCCCATGGCGAGTATCATACCGAAAGCAGCGCCCACATACATCAGGGGCATTTTTTCCTGAAAAAAGGGGCTCTCCAGACCCTCAAGAAATTTACTACCCCATTTTTTCCTCCAACCCCAGACAAAAGCGGCGGCAAACAGAATAAATAAGCCTAACTCTTTTATGATCGCCAGGGACCACTGTCCTATGGGAAACGGCAACCTGCCTTCAAAATTCAGGGGTTCTTTCAGGGGCAAGGCCATTTGCGGATCATTGGCGTTTTCTTCAACGACAATTTCGATTCCATTATTCCAGGCATGTATCGACCGGATCTGATTGCTCGGTTCCAGTTGTCCTAAGGTAATTTCACGAATAAGATTCCCAAAGACGTCTGTTATCTTCATCTCGCCGATCCGCACTTTGCCGGCCGTCATCAGGGGATCGAAACGGATTTTATGAATCGGCTTATTCGACAGTTTAAATCGGTATGGTCGGAGCTCTTCCTGACCGGTTACATGCATCAGCTGCGATTCTTTTTCATTCAAGCCTTGACCCAGATCATAGTAAATCTGGGCGTTGCTATTGACCGAGGAACTCATGGTAATCTGAAGAAAGAGGTATCCCGTATCATCGTATAATACCCAGATGCGCCAGCCGAATAACAGAATAAAAATAGAAATCACGATCGCGATGATTCTGTTCTTCTTGTGAAACCAGACCCCTATCTTGTCTCTCCATCGAAACCAGATGTAAATCATTAGGCAGGCAAAAAGGGAAATCCCTAGAAATTCAAGCAGGATTTTGCCAATGAATGTAATCAGAACATAGAGTTTCTCTACCGTAACAGGAAATTCGAGGCCTATTTCCACTTGAGGATCATTGGCCCCCTCCAGAACCAGGATATCCGCGCCTTCATCGGACAACTCCAGCGACTTAATCTGATGCAGGGGGATCAATTGACTGAGGCCCAGACGCTTCACCAGCCTGTGCGAACTGTCCAGGATTTCCATCTTCCGGATGGTAATAGGGTCATGGGTTGCAGGCGGCGGGTCCCATCGCAGGTGGTAGAGGGTCTTGTTCGATATCTTATAAAGATAATCGTGGATCCGATTGTCCCCTTTGACGAAAGCAGAAACGACATGGTTTTCGTTGTACCCCTTTCCTATATCGTAATAAAGGGCCGCCATACCCTCCTGCGGTGATTTCAACGAAACAGACAGGTAGAGCGAGGTGGCGTCGTCATAAGATATCAGGGCCCTCCAGCCAGTCAGGAGGGCGATGACGATAAGCGCCCCGAGACACGTCCCGAAAAACTGCCTCCGGAAAATAAGAGCCATCACCGGTTTTTTCATTGTCATTTTCCCAATCTTGCCGGATCTACCCTTTCTTTGGGATGCTTCTTTGCTCCGTCAACTGATCTCTCCGGAAAATCCATACTTGTGTAATTCCCCTGTACGCGGGTTAAACTACCTTTTGATTGACAAGAAGCCGAGAGTAAAGTCTTCTCGTTCCCTCGTCAGATTGGGATTGTAATAAGGATCATTCTCGATCATGGCTGCCCATCTGTTTTTCATGATTCCCACCTCATTGCCAAGTCGGACCCGATTGTCACCTGTTCTATCCGAGCCGCGGCTTCCGGATTCATAATGAATGAGCCTGACCTGCGGTAAGACCACATTCCGGCAACCCTTTTTGAGAAGTTTGAGACAGAAGTCCACATCATTATATGCCACAGCCAGCTCCTCATCGAATCCCCCGGCCTCCATGAAGAGTTGCCTTTTAACCATCAGACAGGCGCCTGTCACGGCGGCGTAATTGCCCACCACGATCAGCCGGCCGAAATAGCCGTGGCTGTCTTCTCGGGCATAACGATGGGCGTGATTGGCAGGGCCGACAATTCCCAGGATCAGCCCTGCATGCTGAATGGTGCGGTCCGGATAAAAGAGGAAGGCCCCGACAGCGCCGATACTATTTCGCAGAGCCTGTCCTGCCATCTCCTCAAGCCACCGCTCGGAAAGGACCTCCACATCGTCATTAAGAAGAAGAACAAGAGCTCCCTTTGACCAGCGAACGCCTTCGTTGACGAGCCGGGAGAAATTGAAGGGGACATCCAACCGGACGACAGCCAATCTGTCAGGATATCTGTTTTTCCACGAAGTAAACAAGGCGAGAGTTTCTGTCAGCACACTGCCGTTGTCTACGACAAGGACCTCAAAAGGATGGTAAGCGGTCTTATCAAAGATCGATCTTACACACCGATCCAACATCCGAGGTTGGTCTTTCGTAGGGATCACGATGCTGATCAGGGGGCTGTCGATGACAGGGTAGTGGGCTATATACTGGCCGGGGTAGTTCGGCACATGTTCCACCCAACCGCCCTCACCGCGTCGATCGAGGGCCTCCTGTATCGCCTTGAGCCCCGCTTTATAGGCGTAATTCTTTGAGTAATGGGTCAGCGATGTGGAACCATGGATCGTTCGCCAGTGGTATAATATCTTGGGAATGTGATAAATTTTCTCTGTTTTTTCCGTCAGACGCAGAACCAGATCGTAATCCTGGCTGCCTTCAAAGCCCACCCGGAAGCCCCCGATACCCCTGACCAGTGTCGTGCGATAGACGCCAAGATGCGAGGTGTACATATGGGAAAGAAAAGTGTCGGGGGACCAGTCCGGTTTGAAGAACGGCGAATGCCTCTCGCCTGCTTCGGTCATCTTGTCCTCATCGCTGTAAATCATATCCGAATCGGGATGCGCATTGAGGAGGGCGGCATTTTCATACAAGGCATCTTCGGCGATCTCGTCATCGTGGTCCAAAAGCGCGACGAACTCGCCCGTGGCCATGTCGAGCGCCGAATTCGAAGCTGCGGAGATATGGCCGTTCTCCAAACGATACACTACCCGAATACGCGAGTCTCTGGCCCTGTATTCCTCGAGCACCACCCTGACCGTCGGATCGGTTGAGGCGTCGTCGGCAATGCACAATTCCCAGTCCTGATAGAGCTGGTTCGTCACGGAATCCAGGCAGTGTCGCAACCACCGCTGATCGGTGTTGAAAACAGGAACAATAAGTGAAAATGTCGGTCTGTAGGTGAAGGATTTGATATCTTCAAGGATCCGTTTTCGCCTCTCATCCGTCAATCGGTTGTCCCGGACCCAAAGCTCATAGACATTATAGGGATATCGACTTTCGCGGATGCCGATCTCCAGATAATGAACGAGAGGATTGCATCCTTCCCGGGCCACATCCGGGCTCATCTCCAGATAGTAGGCCGTATCGAAATCCGGGCCTGGATTATTACCGGCTGCGGCGCCGGTTTCCAGGTAATGCACCAGCGGATTCATCGATGACGCCGCCACATCAGGGTTCTTTTCAAGGTAATACTTCGTGTCAAAAAGCGGATTCGGTTTTCTCCTCCCGATAACGCCGAACAGCATATAATGAACCAGCGGGTTTATTCCTGATGTCGCCACGTCAGGATTTTTCTCCAGATAATAGGCCGAATCGAAAAGAGGAGTCGGTTTCCGCCCCTCATAGGCGCCGCCATCGAGGTAGTGAGCCAGCGGATTGATACCACTCTCAGCAATTTCGGGATTCTGCTTGAGATAATAAGCCGTATCAAACAAGGGATTCGGTTTCCGATCCTCACGGGCGCCGAATTCAAGAAAGTGGAACAAAGGATTCATATCCGTCTCCAACACATCACCGTGGGCGTGACGGTAATACGACGGGTCAAACAGGGGATTCGGCTTCCGATCCTCATGAACACCGAGTTCAAGGTAGTGAGCCAAGGGATTCATACCGGCTTGAGCGACATCGGGATACTGCTTCAGATAATAGCGGGTATGGAACAAGGGATTCGGCTTCCGATCTTCATGAATACCGAGTTCAAGGTAGTGGGCCAATGGATTCATACCGGCTTGAGCGACATCGGGATACTGCTTCAGGTAAAAGGCGCTATAGAACAGAAGATTCGGATTGCGATTATCGAAAGCGCCATGCTCAAGATAATCGACTAAAAGATTCAACCCCGCGGCCAATACATCTCCATATCTGTTCCGGTAAAAAACCGCGTCAAAAAGAGGATTTGGCTTCCGGTCCTCATGAACACCGCATTCAAGGTAGTGAGCCAAGGGATTCATACCGGCTTTAACTACATCGGGATACTGTCTCAAATAGTAGGTCGTATAGAACAGAGGATTCGGATTGCGATCCTCGAAAGCGCCATGCTCAAGATAATCAACCAAAGGATTAAGCGCCGCGGCCAATACATCTCCATATCTGTTCCGGTAAAAGCTCGTGTCAAACAGAGGGTTTGGCTTCCGATCCTCATGGATACCGAATTCAAGGTAGTGCACAAGTGGATTCATCCCGGCGCTAACCACATCGGGATTCTGTTTCAAATAATAGGCTGTATAGAACAAAGGATTGGGATTTCGATCCTCGAAAGCGCCGTATTCAATGTAATGAATCAGCGGATTTAAGCCGGATTCAACCACATCGGAATACCGTCCCAGATAGTAGGCCGCATGGAACAAAGGGTTAGGGTTTCGATCCTCGAAAGCGCCGCATTCAATGTAATGAATCAGCGGATTCAAGCCGGATTCAGCTACATCAGGGCACTGTCTAAAATAATAAACCGCATCGAATAAACGGTGTGGATTTCGTCCCTTGCGCGCTCCAAATTCAAGATAGTGAGATAGTGGATTCAAACCGGATTCAACCACATCTGGATACTGTTCCAAATAGTAGGTTGTGTCGAACAAAAGGTGCGGATTTCGTCCCTCGCGCGCTCCAAATTCAAGATAGTGTATGAAAGGATTCGAGCCGGAATCGGCAACATCTGGATTTTTCTTCAAATAATAGGCCGTATCAAAAAGAGGGTGTGGATCTTTCCCTTCTTTCGCGCCTTTGGTTAGATAATGGATCAACGGAAACGGATCCCTTCGGTTTTTGTCGATCTCGGCGAGTGTATTCCTATAGAAACCAGCGTCAAACAAACGCGACCGTTCGATCATAAAATAGGCCCCGGGAGAAAGAACGAGCCCTAAGTTCCGGAAACGAATTGCCCAGAATAGTGCCAGAAAAAGTTTCCCAATTCTATTCAACCATCGTTTCATGCTGATTTTTTTACCCCGTTATGCATGACCAATCCTTTAAGAAAACGGAGAGGTTTGGTGAGACGCCAGGATGTCGACTGGATCATACCGGTGATCACATCTTCCCTATTGATTAAAGCCAACTGTGTTGCAGCAAGGTCACCCCTGATTCTCTGAAGTTCAGCAGACAGATCTCTTTCCAGACATTTTTTCTCTTCGCTTAAAACAGCAATTGTATGCTCTTTCTGACATATAGCGTTCTGCAATTTGGAAATCGTGCGTTCATTCATGCCAATAACGCTCTGGAGATCGGAGATCGTCTGCTCATTCTGAGAAACGGCAAACCGCAGGTCGGATATTGCTTGCTCATTCAGGAAAATGACATTCTGAAGATCGGAGATCATTTGCTCATTCTGGGAAATAATGCACTGCAGAGCTGATATTGTCTGTTCATTCTGAGAAATAACGCCCCGCAGACCTGATATTTCTTGTTCATTCTGATATGCAAAACTCTCCAGGTTGGAGAATTCACGGTCCTTGTAACGTAAAATATCCTCAACCACCTCTGTTCCTATTGAGAAAAATTTTATGCGTGCAATGAATTGAAACGGATTACTCACATCTCCAATATCAAAATAAAAATTTGGATCCTCCGTATCGAAAAGGAAATCAGCACCAACCTGTTTTATGCCGTTATGTTTGGTAATGGTCAGAGGGTGAAAAACACCCTCGGTATCCGTAATACCGGCTTCCTCAAGGTGCAGGAAAGCGCGAGTATTTATGGGATCAAATCGCAATCTTTTAATACCCCGGTATTTCCCGAGATCAAACACCACTTCACGCTGATCGGCAAAGACAACGGATTTCATCGACTGGTGATGGTGAAAACCCAATCCGGTATCAAGAAACAGTTCGGCTATCTTGATATGGATTTCAATATTGGCCACCTGGCGAAAAAGGTCACGATGGTTCAGGCAGGCATGGAGCCTCATGAAAAAATCCTTGTCTTCATCAACAGACTGAACCATGGATGCTTCTTTTAACCTGTAATAGAATAATACCCGCGGAATCCTGTATACTCTGCGATGCAAACCGATGAGAGAAAGCCAGAAATCCCAGTCTTCCCAGCCATAAACCATGTTGATGTTGTAACCGCCGACCTTTGCCCAATCCTCCTTACGGAAGAATGCGCTGCAAAAAATGATGTTGTGCTTAAGGATATGATCGAGAGAGTACTCGGGCAGTTGCCACCGCTCGTTCTTCAGACCGAAATACACAGCCTCACAATAAACGATACCGATATCCGGATTGCTATCAAAAATGGAAACTGCCAATGATGCATATTCTCTCCCAATTTTATCATCTGCATCCAATGGAAGGATATACTCTCCCGTTGCTTCGCGAATCCCGCGATTCCTGGCAGCGGCCAATCCGTTGTTGCGAGTGCGGATGATCCTGACGTCGGTCTTACCGAGCTGATCGAGTAAAAGAATGGTTGCAGGATCGTCCGACCCGTCGTCCACAATAATAATTTCAGTATCGTCAAATGTTTGCGCCAAAACGGAACCAACAGCCTCTTCAAGATAGGCCCCTTGGTTGAAGCAGGGAATAATGACACTGACTTTACTCATAAAGGTCTCCTCTGGAGTGAAACACTCACGGTTTATTCACTTCAGCAAGGGGCAACTGCATAAACCCGATATCATCACCCACATAGAAATTGACTGTGACGACGACCGGTTCATCGACTGCAGGACAATGGACAAACAGTTGGGGGTCTTCTGTGGAGGCAGGTATGACTAAGTAAATTCCCGATCGATATGCAACATCTTCCCCCCCCGCTGTAAGACCTGAAAACTCGGTCGTTGAATCGCAACGCCATATCTCTATGCCCTGTTCATTCCTGATAATGAGTTCCTTGAGAAGAACCAGGCCAGGCCGTTCGGCTGGATCTATGCGCAAAGGTTCTTCCCCTGTCCCTTCGCACAGTGAAACCGTCATGGCCATCCACCGATATCGAGGAAAAATTCTATTCACCGATACCGCTTCCGAATATTGGCCTTTCCTCCGGAAATAGAATTTCAGCCTGTCTGCCTGTTCCGGTTCCGATTGGGAAAGCGACAGGAGAAGCTGCTCCGTTGCGTCGGACCATGAAGGCGTGAGATCGGAAGATGCCACAACCCTTGCCTCCGTCCCGCTGATGAGCTCAAGCCAGGCTGTTTCGGCCTGATGCATCAGCGTGCGCGATCTGCCTCTTAGTCTGTCGTTCAGATCATCGGGTTGGGTTTGAAGAACCGATTGAATTTTTTCAGCCAACGATATCGGGCCGGCTGACAAATCGACGGCATATTCAGCGAGCGATGATCCAATCACTTCCTGCAAACCTGTCCCTGCGGAGACGATTACAGGGCAGCCGGCTGCCATTGCCTCCAGACATACAATCCCAAACGGCTCCCATCGGGATGGAAATATGCAGAGGGCTGCGTTGTGGAGATATTCGCCAACCAATTCATGATCGATCTGTCCGGTAAAAGTTATCCGCTGCCGATCCGCGCCGCCTAGACTAGGCAACCAATGCTGTAAAAAGGTTGCCCCGTATTCCTTCCAATAACAGTCGCCGCCGATAAAGATGATCTTGGGCAGGTTCTGTGCCCCGGCGCGTGACAGGAAAAGATATGCTTCCAAAAGGAGATCGGGCCCTTTTCTGTGTTCCAGGCGTCCGATAAATAACAGATACTTTTCTTTCCCGCCATGATTGGAGGAGCCTTGTCTTAAATCTCCTCCTTGAAAAAAATCATCATCAGCCAGATTGGGAATGATCCGTGACATCTTTTTAATTCCCAACAGATCTTGAGTTTCTTCCCATATCAGGGCTGTTGGAGCAACGACCGTCCCAGCAGATAATATGCACAGTTTTTCCATGGCATGGAGCATACGGATGAAGGGTGTCTGTTGCACTGCTCGATCTTCCTTTGTCATCCATTCTTCCTGAGAAAGAGAAACTTGCACAGTCAAACCGTTGATCGTTAATATAAACCTTGTTCCTTCATATTCCTTTCGATGGGATTTAAGCAGAGGGATAAGGCCTTCTGCCTCGAAATCGGCGGAGATTACAATATCCGGTTTTAAAGACATGTATCGTCGATCAAACTCCAAACCGACAGCGGAGGCAAATGCCAAAGGACGCGGCAAAGCGACGCTCGACTCGTATGGATCAATAAAGTCGATCATCGCATTCCCGTAATGCTTTCGAAAGATTTCCCTGTCGAAACGATGCAGCCTCTCGCTTAAGAAAAGAACGGTGTGACCATGACGTTGGAGCAGATTGGCCAGCGCTTTGAACTGCGTACCGATGCCACCGTAATAAAAAGGTACGATTTCTCTGGTGATTATGAGGATTTTATTCCCGGTCATAAGTAAATAGGGGTATTATGTTGATGGTTTTTCCTTTGCTTTGTCCCAAAGCTGCCAAAGAATAGGGCTTGTATATCCCTTTTGCATAAAGAGTTCTTGAAAGAATGTTGCGTAAGAAAAATTCCATCTGGAGCGGTCAACTTCTCGAATGGTATTTTCTTTACCGCGATAGGAAATGCCACAGATTTCCTCTTCAATAGTTTCCACTTCGATACGCTCGGAAGTCAATGCCAAAAGGAGTATGAAGTAATCTTCGAGATAATCTCCCTCCGCCCTAATTTTATCCACCCTTTTTTTCAGGACACGAGCCGGAAATAGAACGCTGCAGATGGGTGTTAAATTCTCGCCGCTGAACGCCCTAAAAATACCGTCGGCTTGGTAAATGATAGTTCTTTTCGAATCGACAAGCTTCCGCAATGCCGTTTCCTGACAGGGCTGTTGATTGCCGGCTTTTTCCCAGGTCTCTTCATAACCAACGCTGTTACCTACAGCGATCACATCCCGGTCCAACGACAACGACCTGCAGATCATGGGAATTGCAGCAGGCAGAATAAAATCGTCATCATCGATGAACCATAGATAATGGGACTTTGACTGTGCGATAGCAGAGAGCAGCAGTTCAACCCTTGAAAAACGTGATTCTGACAAGCGACAGAATAGACCTTCAATGGGTAGAAAAGGATATACATTTCTGTAATTGGTGCACACATTGTTCAACACATCACCGGATTGATCGGTCACAATGCATAGGGAGAGATCGATCAGTCCTTTGGCTTCAATATGGGCGGCTGCGAATGATGCAACAGCCCGATCAAGCAAATACAAACGGTTTAATTGTGTTCTACAGACAATCTGAACAGACGGTTTTATTTTCCTTCGGGATAAAGACAGAGCTTCGTCGAAAAGCGAGACCAGATCTCGTTGCGTATGGACTTTTTTTTCTAAAAGCAGATAGGAATAGTCTATCTCATCGGATAACAGCAGCTGACCGTAAACCGTAGGAATCAAATGATTGATAAAATGATCACGGAGATATCTTTTAAGTTCTTTATCCTCATCGAGATGCTTCAGGGATCTTTCCTCCTGCGGAAAATAACCGGATATCAGACGAGAATCTACGACGGGGAGAAGCTCCTTCTTAAGCGCCTCGCAGGATAAGACAAGTCCAAATCCGGCAGTAGATTTGACATCAGGAAGATAGACGCGATGGCTTCTCAGGTTACGGATATTCAAAAGCAATACATTGTCCTCTACGGTCAACACAGGCTTTGGACACAAGCTGTTTACTGGATTGGTCCCGGACATTCTGACAAAGGTATATCTTTTTCTCCCATCGCATCGTTCACCAAAATTTCCGCAAAATCCCCAGTTAGGATATAGATCTTCAAGCTCCTGAATGATTTCCTCCGCTGCTTGTGCGATTCCACGCCCGAGCCATACTGACGCATTACAGAACAAGACATAAGGATTTGATTCATCTCTAACAATCCGATTGTAGAGTTGATATGGAGTTCCATCAGAAAATGATTCGTTGATTTTAATCACCGAATCTCTTGGGGGGAAGAGATGCCATTGCCGGTTTTCGCCTGAATTACTCCCATAGACATAAATGACGATCCCTGTCCCGCTATCAATAAATTGCATGGTCAATAGCTCACATCCTGACGCATATGAATGATGTCTGCATCTTTCTTCAGCAAATGATAGAGGTTAAGGCCCCAAATATTGATCTTCGGATGTAATTTCCCAGAATAACAATTTATTTTCTCTTTTAATTTTCCATACTCATTAAGAACCATACCAATAAATGAACTGGGATAATCGCTGCCGTGCAAAATTTTCGCTGCCAGTTGTTCCCCC
>VGNF01000065.1 GCA_016866195.1 Chloroflexota bacterium
GTGATCTTTACACAATTCACGATATTGATCCTCTTTGGTCAAATCATCCTGAAGGTCAGCTACCTGCGGGTGCCTTTGGCCACTCTGCTGGTCGCCTTTTGCACGGCCTTATGCATCGCCGCATTAGGCCTGCTAATCGGTGTACTTGCCCGAACTGAGGAACAAGCGGTCAGCTTCTCGCTGATTCCGATGTTTGTGCTTTCCGGACTGGGAGGCGCATGGGTGCCATTGGAATTCACCGGCCCGGTGTTCCGGACCATCGGGCATCTCTCGCCGGTGGCATGGGGACTGGATGGATTTGAGAATATTTGCGCCCGCGGATTGGGATTCGAATCCGTTCTCGTCCCTGCCGCCGCACTGATGGGATATGCAATACTTTTTTTCGCCCTGGCGGCCTGGAAGATGAGCGCCTCCCTGGAAACATGATTGGCAACCAGAGACTTGTCTGATAACAGGGGGATCGCAGATATTGAACAATGAGACACTCAACCTTTTATGACCATTATTGGTTTTCTTAAAGGGATCTACACAAAATATCCCCCTCAATATTGGTTGATGATCCTTGGAATCATCATCAGCACGGCCGGCGGCAGCATGATCTGGCCATTTCTGCTGATCTATGCCAGTGGGAAGCTCAACCTGCCCCTCAGTACGGTCGCCACGCTGATTTCAATCAATGCCGGCACCAGTCTGTTCTCTTCGATCCTGGCAGGCACGCTTGCCGACCGAATTGGACGAAAGGGAGTAATGGTTTTCAGCCTGGCTTTGCATGGGATTGCCTATTTCCTATTGATGCGCGCGGAGACCTATCTGGAATTCTTGTCTCTTATGGTACTGATTGGCCTATCCAATCCCCTCTACCAGGTTGGTGCCGACGCCATGCTGGCGGATTTGATCCCCTCCGAAAAGAGAACGGACGCCTACGCCATCAACCGCATTGCGAACAACGCAGCCTTTGCGCTGGGTCCGGCTGTTGGTGGATTTCTTGCCTCCTCATCTTACAACCTTGCTTTCTATGGAGCGGCCTCGGGATTTCTGGTTTACAGCCTGATGTTGTTCTTGCTTGCAAAAGAAACTCTGGTTTCCGAGCCCGGTCGGGGGCAAAATCCGAATACGACCTTTTCGCACCAAAGCCGACAAGGGTACCGACGCGTATTCAAGGATAGGGGATTTATGGTTTTTGCCGTCCTGATATCCATAGGCTTGATCGCGCCGACCATGGTAAAAATCCTCATGCCTGTCTATGCCAAGGCGAACTTTGGCGTACAGGAAGTACAGTATGGCTGGATTCCCACAACGAATGCCTTGATGTGCGTGTTCCTGCAGTATTTCGTCACCCGTTTGACCCGAAACTATTCCTCCCTCTCGATGGCTGCAGCAGGCATGACAGTGTATGCGATTGGCACGGGAAGTGTGGCACTGATGTCCGGGTTTCCGGGATTCCTGACGAGCATGGTCATACTTACCCTGGGAGAATTGATACTGATACCCACGGCAAGCAAATATGTGGCCGATGCCGCACCGCCGGATCTTCGAGGCAGATACATGAGCATGTACTGGCTTGGATTTGGCCTGGCGCGCACCCTGTCTCCCCTGATAGGCGGATACCTCAATGACCAATTTTCACCTCGGTCGATCTGGATTGGAGGCCTGATGATAGGGCTTTCAAGCAGTTTGGGATTGATCGTTCTCGACAAATCCACCCGGACCTCGGAGGAAATTCAAGCCCAAACCTGATTCTAAAGGTTCCAAAGACCCATCTATACGAATTGCAGTCGCTTTCAAATTTGTATATGAAACGACAATGTCTAAGAGTATAATTCTCATACACTTACGATCATCAATAATTGCGTGAATGTGTTAATACTCCAAAAAATGTCCATTACTTCGAATCCGCTTGTGAAACCGGCACTCCCAAATCCCTGATCACCACGATCATCGCTGTGAAACCGCGACCATGAAACGACGATCCATCCTTTTCCTGGCTCTTTTTACAGCATTCTTCTTCATTGGGCCGGTATCCATTCCTCAATCGAAATCGCTCTCCGCGGATCTTTCGATCACTCCACCTGTCATCGATGCGATCGACGCAGACTCCCAACCCTCCCCTGCAACTCCCGAGCCGATAACGACCATCATATTCACCGGAGATATTCACCTGGGCCGTTGCATCGCCCAAGTGACGCTTCGTTCCGGAGACTATACTTTTCCATTCCACCACGTCGCCGAGACATTACGGTCAGCCGATATCACGGCCGGCAGCCTGGATGGCAGTCTTTCCGACGCATCCCCGCCGATGCCTTGCCCGGAAAGCATGAATCTGATCGGGCCGAAGGAGATGGGCCTAGGTCTGCAATATGCCGGATTCGATGTGCTCAGTGTTGCCACCAATCACATCATGGATTGCGGAGAAAAGGGTTTCAACTGCGATGGACAGGCGCTTCTGGATACGATAAACAACGTATCCCTTCTTGGGATACGTTCAACCGGAGGTGGCCGAGATATTCATGAAGCCAGTCAACCTGCGATCATCGAACGCCACGGCATTCGCTTTGCATTTCTCGGTTTAAATGAAATTGACGACCGCGTCTGGGCCGAAGAGGCTGCACCCGGAACCAACCCGCTTTCTGCGTCCTCGATCGAGAAGGTCCTTCAAGATATCTCGAACGCAAAAGGTATCGCGGACGTCGTGATCGTCCTTTCACAATGGGGAGTCGAATATGCTCCGGCTCCGGTGCCGCATCAGCGGGAATGGGCCCAAAGGATTTTGGACGCCGGCGCAACGCTGGTCATCGGCAACCACCCGCATATCGTTCAGCCCATGGAAGTCCATCCCACCGGTCTGGTCTTTTATTCGCTTGGCAACTTCGTCTTTGACCAGGATAATGATTTCCGCCGGGAAGGAATGGCAGTCCAGGTAACTTTTCGTGGTTCCCGGCTGGAAGGCTGGAAACTACTGCCAATCAACATCAAAGATTACACCTTCCCACCGGAGTGGGTAGACGGAGCGATCGCAAATCGAATCCTAGACCGAGCCATTCCTCTCCCCCAATTGACTCAATAACTAAATTCGGACATTGGAAGTAATATTTATTGAATTTCCTTCGTCCAAGGGGTATGACAAATTCCAGATCCATCCTTAAGGTCATCGAACCACAACTTGTGATAGAAGGCGCAGGCGTGCTTCTACGCCGTTCCATTGCGCCAAAACAAAGCAATGAATACGATCCTTTTTTACTATTCGATCATTTCGCCTTCAATGACCCGTTGGAGGGACCGATTCGGGGTTTTCCCACTCATCCGCATCGAGGCATAGAAACGGTAACCTATATGTTAGAAGGATCCGTCAATCACCGTGACAGCCTGGGCAATTCCGGTAGGATCGGCCCGGGAGATGTCCAGTGGATGACCTCCGGCCGGGGGATTCTGCACGAGGAGATGCCCAGGCGAGGGGAAAACGGTAATATCTACGGATTCCAGCTTTGGGTAAACCTGCCTGGCGCGCAAAAAATGAGCCCACCAAGATATCAGGAAGTCAACGCCTCAACGATACCTGCCCTGGATCATAAAGGCGTTCGGATCCGGCTGGTTGCGGGAGAGATCATGGGATCTCGCGGACCCGTCACTCAAATCGCGGCCGCACCGCTTTACATGGATGTCGAGATGACTCCGGGTTCAGAATTTTCCCTCCCAATCCCCAGGGGTCACACTGCCCTAGCTTACGTGTACGAAGGAGAAGGGGTATTCGCCAGTCAACCCGTGAAATCGGTTCATATGGCTGTGTTCAATGATGACGGAGAAAAGGTCGAAGTACACACCCAATCGGCCTTGAAATTCATGCTGATCGCTGGTGCCCCCTTCCGGGAACCGATCGTTCCCTATGGTCCGTTTGTCATGAACACTGTCGAGGAGATTCAACAGGCATTATTGGATTTGAGAAATGGAACATTCGTTTGATGATAGGGAGGCGTGAAAGCGCCTCCTTTTCATTTGGGGATATCCAGACGGGAGGCTGACTATGAAGACCCAGGTCCTTTACGGTCCTCGACTTGGAAGGCAGGGAGAGGTGAGGGTGGGTTGCTGCGCTGTGATCTTTGAAAGCGGGCGCAGACGGATATTACTTACTCAACGGGCCGATAATGGACATTGGTGTCTGCCGGGCGGAAGAATCGAAGCGGGTGAAAGTGTTTCCGAGGCGTGCATACGAGAGGTGTTGGAAGAAACCGGACTTGAAGTGCGCATCACGCGCCTAATCGGAATTTATAGTAATCCAGATCAACTGGTGGTGTATCCCGACGGTCGGAAAGTATTCATGGTCGTGCTTAGTTTCGAGGTGGAGCCATTTGGAGGGCAATTACACCTGAGTGATGAAACAACGGATTTTGGATACTTCACGGTTTCGGAAATGGAATCCATGCCTATTCACGGACAACATCGTGAAAGGGTCATGGATGCACTGACCGAGCCAATCCCCCTCATCAAGTAACGCTCCCGTCGACCGTTTGTTTCCACCATACTCCGGTACATTCCGGCAGGATCCTCAAATGGTATTTCCGGACCCGGTCTCCCAATTCGTCTCCGAAAAAGAACCGAACGGATTTTTCCGCCTGTTCGATGCTCTCGAATCGATAATCCGTGCGGATCCATGTATTTTGAAATCCGGTCTCATCCAGCCATGAGTAAAATTTCCGCAGATGGTCGAGCCGCAGGGGGGTTTCGTTGCCGGTGCCAAGCGATTCAAACAGGACGATCCAGCCTGCGGGAAGCAGGACGCGGTTCATTTCCTCCATCCACTGCTCCAGTTCGCTCCTCCAGGTTTCCGAATTCCAGACCGCAAGATAACTCACGCTCCAGCCTGAGACAACCAGGTCGAGGGTTCGGTCGCTCAGAGGGATATGACGGTGGTCCGCGACGCCTACATTCCAATTGGCCGAACCGCTGGAGGCAAGCTGTTCGCGGCAGATTCTCAACATTACCCTTGATGCATCGAACGCATGGATGTACGAAACTTGAGGCGTCAACAATCGCGCCAGCCTGCCGGTTCCCGCCCCAAGGTCCACCGCGATGCGTCCTTCCAGTGGAAGGATCCTTTTCATGGTCTCAAGAATATTACCTTGGTAATCCTCCCAACGGATCAATTCCTCATATCGATCGGCGTGGCTTTCATAGACTTCCAACTCACTCGGCATACTCACCTCTTATCAAGAGAAAACGAGGGTGCATTTCGGAGCACTCATCAAATTGCCCGCCTCCTCCAATCGTAATTTTCCTGAAGGACGCCCGCTGGAACACCGCCAACCATCAAATTGTCGCCCGCTATAGCCTTGGTGACTACACTCCCCAGAGACAGAATGACGTTGTTCCCGATCGAAGAATCCGGCGAAAATCGTACCGCGCTGCCCACGTAGCAATCCGATCCAATCTCCACGCATTGATCCCGGTTGCCAGCGCCATGAGTCCAAAATTGCGATCCGACTCCGGCGATCCAGGATCGTTGACCCAATTTGAAAGTCCCCACCACATCGAAATAATGGTTGGAGGTGATCAGCGAATTTTCCCCCACCTCGAAGGTTCTGGAGTATCCATGCCCGGCGTATTCCTGTTTAAGCACCCAGAATCCGCATACAACACGATTCTCATTTCCCATGGATGTACCATCTTTAATGATTATCGTGGCTGGCCCCAGGAATAGATTGAACAGGCCGATTTTGCAGTTTTGGATAATAGCCCGATCCACTGCGATGACCGTCCCATAACCCACCAAGGTGTTTTGAATGTGATAACCCAATATCCATCGATAAGCCCATACGCGCAGCGCGTTCATGGGGAGCAGACTGATCAGGACAGCCAGGAAAATTCGAACTCCTCGCATCGCATCTCGGGATCGTTGAAAGTGTGTTCGATTATAAATCGGATTACCTTCGGGATGTATATACCCGATCCAACTCATTTCTTTTTATCATGGATCACCAACCGATGCTATAATCCCTGCATGCCCGAGCTCTCCCCCACGGCACAACGAATTCAATCCCTGCTCACTTCTGTGGGCTACTCCTATACTGTAATCGAACACGCTGAATCCACTCGTACCGCCCGGGAAGCAGCGGATCGCGCCGGATGCGAACTCGGACAGATCGTCAAATCCCTGATCTTTCGTGGTGAGCAGACCGGAAAACCGATTCTGGTGTTGACCAGCGGAGCGAACCGGGCTGAGGAGAGACTCATCGCCGAATATGCCGGGGAGCCGATTGCCCGCGCCGACGCCGATTTCGTACGGACCGTCACTGGTTTCGCCATCGGAGGAGTCCCTCCCATCGGACACAAGCAAAAAATCGAAACTTTTCTGGATGAGGATTTTTTGAAGTTTGACAAAGTCTGGGCGGCGGCGGGAACTCCCAACGCCATCTTTGAATTGAACACCAGCGATTTGCAGAAAATGACAGACGGGAGGGTGGTGAGGGTAAAACCCGCGAGCAAGTAAATTCATTTTTCGAACAGACATCCAACAAATGAAATTCGGCAGACTCCGGAGGTATTCGCCATGGGATCGTATTTTGATTTGATTTATACCGGACCACCCTTTGTGCTTTTTGGAAGCGCGCACCTGATTGCCATGACGATAATCACACTCGTCTGCCTATCCAATTTGTATTTTCGCCGTATATGGGGGAAGACGGAAAAGAAGTTCGCCCGGTGGTTTCTGGCCACTGCCATTGTGGTCAATGAAACCGCTCTGCATATATGGTCGGCGTATTGGGGAATCTGGGATATTCAAACCATGCTTCCTCTTCACATGTGCAGCCTCATCATTTGGCTTTCGGCTTTCATGCTTGTCACGCGAAATTACGGTATTTATGAATTGGTTTATTTCCTGGGGATCGGCGGAGCCATGCAGGCTGTGCTCACCCCTGCGGATGCTGCGGCGTACAACTTCCCACACTTCCGCATCCTGCAAACATTCATCGCGCACGGCCTTTTGATCAACACTGCCGTGTATATGACCCTGGTGGAGGGATTCCGCCCCACCCTCCGTTCGTTCAAACGCGTATTGATCTGGACCAATATATATATGATCCCGATATTCTTCCTGAATCTGGCGATCGGCAGCAACTATCTATTCATCGCGCATAAGCCGGATTTCCCAACTCTACTGGATTTGCTCTGGCCCTGGCCATGGTATATCCTTCAGCTTGAGCTGCTCGGTCTGGTGATCTTTGGAATTCTCTACCTGCCATTCTTAATTTCGGACTGGCGGGTAAAAACCCGACCCATCTCCGCATAGCGCAAACTTTGAACAATAGTGTCGCTATAATTGCCGTAAAATCATCTACGAGCATTGAAAAGCCTTCCAGTTCTTTAGCCGTATAACCGATTTTATTGATACAGGAGGAAGTATGACCCAGATGCGAACAGAATCACGCCCCATGACCGAGGAGGGCGATTTCCTGCAAATCAAAGCGATCGACCATGTCCACTTCTACGTGGGCAATGCCAAACATGCCATGCACTACTGGTGGAAGTCCTTTGGTTTCGAGCCTGTTGGATACTCCGGACTCGAAACCGGCAACCGTGAATTTGCCTCCTATGTCCTGGAGGCCGGCCAGGCACGCTTCGTGGTTTCGGCCGCATACGGTCCCACCCACCCGATCGCAGCGCACCAAATGGTTCACGGTGACGGAGTGAAAGTCATTGCGCTTGAAGTCGAGGATGTGGAGAAAGCCTGGAAGGCGACAACCGAACGCGGAGGAAAAACCGCCTGGACGCCGCGCGAGGACAAGGATGATCACGGAATCTACCGCACCTCGGCCATTCACACCTATGGTGAGACGTTGCACGTCTTCGTGGACCGGGCGGATTACAAGGGCGTATTCGCCCCTTCCTACAAGCCCATTCAGAAAGAGACGGAATCAACCGGCCTGGTAGCCATAGACCACATCGTGGGCAACGTGCAATTGGGCAAGATGAACGAGTGGGTGAATTTCTATCACAAGGTGATGGGATTCCGCCAATTGATGCATTTTGACGACAAGGATATTTCCACCGAATATTCCGCCCTCATGTCCAAGGTGATGCAGAACGGGAACGGCCGCGTCAAGTTCCCTATCAATGAACCCGCGGAAGGGAAACGCAAGAGCCAGATCGAGGAGTACCTGGATTATTACCTCACCCCTGGAGCGCAGCATATCGCGATCATCACCGGGGACATCCTCTCCACCGTCGAGAAGCTGCGGAAAAACGGTGTCGAGTTCCTCCGGGTTCCGCAGTCATACTACGAGGTCCTCCCGCAGCGGTTGGGGGAGATCAAGGAGGATTACAAGGCGATCCAGGAACTCGGTATCCTGGCAGACCGGGATGACGAGGGGTACCTGCTGCAGATCTTCACGCGCCCGATCCAGGATCGACCGACGATGTTCATTGAAGTCATTCAACGGCACGGGTCGCAAAGTTTTGGAAAGGGAAACTTCAAGGCACTTTTTGAATCGATCGAATTGGAACAGGAGCGGCGAGGAAATCTTTGACCACCGACCATTGTTCTGGTATTTGGAATTGTAAAATTATGAAAATTCGAACACGATTAGTAATACTGCGCAAGGTCACTATTACTTGTCATGCTGAGCACATTCGCTTTGCTCAGTGTAAACTCCGCGAAGCATCTCTACCACGAAGAAAGAGACCCTTCGGTCGCTGAAAACCGCTCCCTCAGGGTGACACGACTGAGGGTATATGAGAACTTTGTGTTGTAATATTAGGCTGAATCCAGGAATGCCATGAAATTCGCCACCGTCTCCACGCTGCGTGCGTCGACCCAACCAGCTCTCATTGTGGGGGATCAGGTGTTTACCGTGCCGTACCCTGACATGTATGCCGTAATGGAGGCTGGCGCCGAGAAAGCCGCATCCAGGGCTTCGAAGGAATCGCTTTCTTTCGAGGAAGTGAAATTCCTTCCCCCACTGAAACCCAATACCCTGCGTGATGGATATGGTTTTGAAAGGCATGTCCTCGCGGCCAGCAAGATCCGAGGACGCGAGGTCCCCCCGGAATGGTATGAATTTCCGGTGTTCTACTACACCAATCCGATCTCGGTCTTTGGACATGAGGATGAAATTCCGCATCCTGCTTCCACCGATGCATTGGATTTTGAATTGGAGATCGCAGCCGTGATCGGCGCTCGCGCGAAAGACCTTCGGCCTGAACGAGTCCCCGACCACATTTTCGGATACACAATTCTCAATGACTGGTCGGCGCGTGACATACAGCGACAGGAGATGAAGGTGGGATTGGGACCCGCCAAAGGCAAGGATTTCGCTTATTCCCTGGGTCCGCTCATCGTCACCCAGGATGAATTGAAGGACCGGGCAGATGAACGGCCCGGGGTGTATGACCTCGAAATGACCGCCAGGCTCAACGGCGTCCAGATATCCAAGGGTAACTTAAAAGAGATTCATTGGTCCTTTGGCGACCTCATCGCCCGCGCCTCTGAATCGGTCGAGCTCCTTCCAGGCGACGTGCTCGGGTCTGGAACGGTCGGCTCAGGTTGCCTGCTCGAATTGACCCAGGCGAAAGGTCCATGGCTGAAACCGGGAGATGTGGTTGAGCTGGAAGTCGAACGGATTGGCGTACTTCGCAATACCATTGCCCCCAAGAGATAGACGAGGATCCCATGGAAAAAGTCAAGTGATTCATGCGGAGGCAAATACCCAGCAAGAAATAGGGTGCAGGCAGTGTACAATGAATGAATGGAATTAATTCAGGAGACACAATGAACATTGATCCATCCCGCGGGGACGAACTGTATGCAGAGGATGTCTTTCAAGTTTTGCTCGAATATGAAATTTCCCGGTCCATCCGTTACCCCTCTCCGCTGAGCATAATTTTTATTGAGTTCGGCGCCTCCGGTTATGGAAACACCGAACGCGGGAACGCTTCCACCTTGTTCGCCCAGGCCTTAAACCGCCACCTTCGATCGGTGGATATTCCCAGCGGATCCGGGAACCGAATCAAAATTCTCCTGCCCACCACCGCCGCCAACGGGTTGCGCGCGGTATGCGAACGGCTTTTGTCCGTCTTTAAGAATGAACTCAGTTCGCCGGATGGATCTCCCGTCGCCTTTTCCCTCAACCTGGGAGCCGTTTCCCATCCCGGCGGCAAATCCATTACCCGTGAATTCCTCCTTGAAAATGCCGCGCTCGCTCTCGAACAATCCAAATTGAAAGGCCCACATACCTTTGCACTGATTGCGTAAGAAAACCGATAACCTTCGATCTTACAGGTACCATGGAGTTGACCCAATGCCTTTTTATCATACGCTTGGCACCATTCCGCATAAACGACACGTTCAGTTCAAGAAACCGAATGGGAAACTGTACCGCGAGGAGGTGATGGGATTGGAGGGCTTTTCATCCCTGCAATCCATCCTGTATCACCATTACCTTCCGCCACGGGTGAGGCACACCGAAGATATGGGTCAGGCGCAGCCGGAGTATGTGGATTTCGGTCCGATCCGGCATCGGGCGTTTCGAACGGATCTAATCCCGGTTGGATCGGACCCACTCGCCGGACGGATTTCCCTTTTGGGCAATAACGATGTCATTCTTGGAGTGGCGCGCGCCGGGAAGGGAATGTCCTATTATTATCGGAATTCCCAGGCGTATGAGACCTGGTGGGTGCACGAGGGAAGCGGTGTACTCAAGAGTCAATTTGGCAATCTTTCCTTCCGCAAAGGAGACTACCTTGTCATCCCCTTTGGGGTCACCTGGCAGATGGACCTCCGCGAGGAATGCAAGTTCTTTACGATCGAAAATCCCTCCCAGATCGAACCGCCAAAACGTTACCGCAACAATTATGGACAGCTGCTGGAGCATGCCCCATATTGTGAGCGCGATATCCGCGTACCACAGGAACTGGAGACACACACGGAACGAGGGGAGTTCGAGGTGCGCATCAAGGTGCGTAACCGAATATCCTTGCACGTGCTCGATTATCATCCGTTCGATGTCGTGGGATGGGATGGTTACCTCTATCCCTGGATCTTCAACATCGAGGATTTCGAACCGATCACCGGCCGCCTTCACCAGCCGCCGCCAGTTCACCAAGCCTTCGAAGGGCGTAATTTTGTCGTGTGTTCCTTCGTTCCACGCCTTTTCGACTATCATCCGCAGGGCATTCCGGCCCCATATAATCACTCGAATATCCAGTCGGATGAGGTGCTGTATTACGCGGAAGGGAATTTCATGAGCCGTAAGGGTATCGAGCGCGGCGACATCAGCCTGCATCCCTTCGGACTTTCCCATGGACCACAACCCGGAATGACTGAAGCCAGCATCGGAAAGAAGGAAACCCTGGAACTGGCGGTGATGGTCGACACTTTCAACCCCTTGCAGCTTACGAAACAGGCGGTGGAACTGGAAAAGACCGAATACATGAGTACCTGGCTGGAAGGAAACGGAGAATAATGTGACCAAGCCGGGATCATCACCCGACAGGAGGTCGGACAAGAGACTCTTTCAAAGTTTCTGCAAAGTGCTTGCCCGCGAGATGAAACGTCTGCGCATCCCCGGAGCGGCGGTCGGAGTCCTGCATCACGGGGAACGGTACACCGCCGGTGTTGGTATTACCAGCATCGAGAATCCTCTGCCGGTCACTCCGCGGACACTCTTTCAGGTGGGTTCGATCACCAAGACTTTTACCGGGACAGTTTTGATGCAGCTTGCCGAACGCGGTAAATTGGATCTCGACGCCCCGGTTCGCAAGTATGCATCAAATCTCAAGCTGCGGGACAAAAACGTGCTGAAACGCGTCACCACCCGTCATCTGCTCACCCACACGGGAGGTTGGGTCGGGGATTATTTCAACGATTTCGGCTGTGGGGACGATGCGCTCGAGAAAATGGTTGGGGATATCGGCCGCCTACCCCAGGTTCACCCATTGGGGAAAATCTGGTCGTATAACAATACCGGCTTCAACATCGCCGCGCGACTGATCGAAGTACTCACCGGAGAAAACTATGAAAATGCAGTCCGGGAGATGCTTCTCGACCCTTTGCGGTTGAAAATGACCTTTTTTTATCCTGATGACAGCTTGCTGACTCAGCGAGTCGCCGTCGGGCATTATATTCAGAACCGGCGGCTGCGAGTCTCGCGTCCCTGGGCGATCGGAAGAGCCGGCAATGGCGTTGGAGGCGTGATCAGCACAGTCGAAGATTTACTTGCCTATGCGACCTTCCTGATGGGGAAAGGTGCGGGTATTATCAAACGCAGGACCCTGGAGGCAATGCTCATTCCACAGGTGGACTGCGGCGGACGAGGAAAAATGGGCATCACCTGGTTCACCGGCCAGGGAAAGGACTTCACTTGGTATTCCCACGGCGGAGCCACCCTCGGCCAACATGCCATATTCATGTTTCTTCCAAAGAGAAAATTCGCTCTGGCTATTCTTACGAACAGCGAAAACGGCGGGATTTTGACCACTCGCGCGATGAACGAGTCGCTGGGATTGTGGTTCAATGCCAAACCGAAATTCCCAAAAGCAAGCCGAAAGTCCACCAAAGAATTGAAGGAATACACCGGTTTGTACCGCATTGGCACCGAGGCTTTTGACCTAAAAGTTCGGGACGGATATCTTGTATACCATCACATCCCTCTCGGCGGTTTTCCCAAACCGGATGTGCCTCCCGGACCGGCCATGCCGACAATGCGATTGGGTTTTTATGAGGATGACAAGGTCATTGGTCTGGACGAACCCCTGAAGAACGCCTTGGGTGACTTTCTTCGCGATCAGAGGGGAAAAATCCGGTATTTCCGCGTGGGTGGACGCGCCCACAAAAGATTGGGACCTCGTGGAAATTGATCCTACCCGCCTTCCGCATCAATCGGTATATAAAATCCTCACCGGCTCGGTCGTCCCCCGGCCGATTGGATGGGTCTCGACCCTGGATGCGCGGGGTCGGCGAAATCTCGCGCCCTTTTCGTTCTTCAACCTGGTGTGTCCAGACCCCCCCACCTTGCTTTTTTGCCCTTCCGTCCGAGGCGCGGACAACCAGACAAAAGATACTCTGAACAACATCCGCGAGACGGGTGAATTCGTCGTGAATATTGTGACCGAAGACACGCTCGAAGCCATGAACGCCTCGGCGATCGAAGCGCCTGCGGAGTTCGATGAATTCACCTTTGCAGGTGTCCACCCGGTGGACTCCGTAACGGTCAAACCACCGCGTGTAAAGGAAAGCCCGATTCATTTGGAGTGCCGCCTCCGTCAGATCCTCGAGATCAGCAATAAGGCGGGCGGGGGCTCGATCGTCATCGGCACCATAATTCACATGCACCTGGAGGAACGCGTGATGCTTGGATCGGATAAGATCAACCTGGATGAATTGAAACCCGTCGGCCGTTTGATGGGTAACGGGTATTGTCGAATATCCGACCGGGTAGAGTTGACGCGCCCCAAATCCCTTCTTGGAGGAAAAACGTGAAACAATGTCGAGCGTTCCTGCTGCTGGCCGGATTCGTGGTCTCGGCGTGTAATTTGCCGGAGTCGATCCCTCTCGATCCCCAACTAGGCACAGCCGCCGCCTTAACCGTGCAGGCTGCGTTGGATAATGCGGTCTTGAATACTCCCGGAATCACGCCCGGCACAGCCAGCGAGACCATCTCACCGGCCTTTTCCAAACCAGTTGTATCGGTTGTGGAGGTGACCAACTGCCGCAGCGGACCCGACACGAATTATGAGCGAATCACACAGGTGACACCCGGTCAGCAAGTTGAGATCCTTGGTTATTTTCCACCCATCTATTGGCTGGTGGATACACCTCAGGGTGTGTGTTGGCTGTATGGTGAATTCGCCACTCCAGCAGGCAGTTGGGAAGTTGTCCCGACAGTGACCGCTCCACCTACTCCCCTCGGCACTTCTCCCCAGGCGCCCACCTTCCTCAAAACCAACGGGTGGACGTATTTCTGTCGAAATACCGGTCAGGCAGATATCACACTCAGCTGGAACGACAAATCCAACAACGAAACGGGTTTCCGGATTCTACGGAACGGAGACCCCGTGGCAGAACTTCCGGCAAACAGCACCTATTTTGCCGAAACAATCACCTTGTTTTCCGGACAAAGCGTCGGATATCAGGTCCAAGCATACAATTTGATCGGTGAAACGAACAGCATCGTCGCCAGCATGACCTGCCCTTGACAAATCGGAAAACATTGGCAAATCGTCACTGTTTTCTTCTTTTAACCTTCGGCAAATTGTTCCTTCATCTTTTTGGATAACTTACCGCGTTCCTCCGTATCCAGGATCCGTTTTCGAATTCGATAGGAGACCGGAGTAACTTCGAGCAATTCGTCTTCGGATAAATACTCAATCGCTTCATCGAGCGACATCTGCCGAGGCGGGGTCAGGCGGATTTCCATATCTCCGCGCGCCGCCCGGATGTTGGTGAGATGCTTCTTCCTGCAAACATTGATTGGCAGGTCACCCGGGCGGGCATTCTCACCGACAACCATGCCTTCGTAGACTTCGAAACCGGGACTAAAAAAGAGGACTCCACGCTCCTCCGCTGATTTCAAGGCATACGAGGTGGTGATTCCGGCCTCCCACGCGATCAGGGAGCCGGAATGGCGCGAATGGATTGGTCCTGCCAGTTCGTCATATCCATGAAAGACACTGTGCATCACGCCCGCCCCGCGCGTGGAAGTCAGGAACTGGTAGCGAAATCCCAACAAGCCGCGGGTGGGGATTCGATACACCAGGCGCCGCGTTCCCTGACCCGTGTCCTGCATGTCCATCATCTGGCCTCTGCGT
>VGNF01000066.1 GCA_016866195.1 Chloroflexota bacterium
CCCGTCGGTGTTCATCGAAGCCGGGGAGAGCATGAATCCGCCTCCTTCACGTGGACCGTTGCACAGGGTGAGCATGATCAGGTCATCCTCCCAATTTCCCTGATCGGTTTCCACCTTCACCCGCGCAGGGTCGTGATTCAGGATGATGGTCTGGATCACCGCGGTCAAGTACATCAGAAAGCCCTTCACGATGGGAAGGCGGTGCGAGCGGATGGTCACCACAGCATCGAAGCCAATGCCAAGCGTGTTATCGAAGTATTCGCGGCGGCCATTTTCATCGGTCATCACTCCGATATCCACCACCTGGACGTTTTTACCGCTGAGCGCGTGAGCCAGAGCGCGGTCCGCGGGCTGGGTAAGACCGATGGAGAAGGCAAAGTCATTTCCGGAACCCATGGGCACCACGCCCATCACCGGGCGGTTCTTTTCCGGCAGCTGCATCAATCCATTCATCACTTCGTGCGCGGTTCCATCTCCACCCAGGGCGATGACCAGGTCGCAGCCCTCCTCCCCCGCCTGTTTTGCCAGTTCGATGGCATGTGTGGGGTAAACCGTCCCGCTCCAGGAAAGCTCCCCTTTGAAGTCCCGCGCGATCGGACGCAGGTCATTGGCGATTTTCCACGCACGTCCCATGTCCGCCATGGGATTGAGGATGAGTTTCACTTTACGCGCCATACATTCTCCTGGAATTGCGATCCGTCTCTTGAGCCTGGGCTTTCCGCGAAGCGGTGGATGGATCAATCGATCATCGGATCCTGGGAAGAGCCGGTCGAATCCAATGGACCGGTGGGATTGGGTGCGACGATATAGCGGCCGCGGCGGTGTTTTTTGGCATCGTACAAGGCGGAATCCGCGGCGCGCAGCAGGTCGCCGGCGGTCTTGGAGTGGATCGGGTACGTGGCAATACCGGCGGTCAATCCCAATCGGATCGTCTCATCCGAATCGGGTATTTTGAAGGAGAACTCCGAGATCAGGTTGATGATCTTTTGTGTAACGATCTTCGCCGCCTCAATGCCTGATTCGCGCATGATCAATGTCAATTCATCGCCACCATAGCGGGCGAGGAAATCGGTGGAGCGCATATTGCGCGCCAGGTAGTTGAATGCGTCATGCAGGATTTCGTCCCCCACGCCGTGACCGTGTGTGTCGTTCACGGCCTTGAATCCGTCCAGGTCCATCATGACCACCGAGAAATGGGACCCGGCCTGTTTCGCAAAGCGGATCTCCTCCTGCAATCGTTCGTCAAGCGCGCGGCGATTTGCCAAACCAGTCACCAGGTCGGTGTTTGCCTGTTCCATCACTTGTTTGTGAAGGCTTGCATTGGATATGGCCACGGCAGCCTGATCCGCCAGCAAGCCAAGCAGCCGAATCTCGGCGCGGGTGAAATTCCCGGTGATCGAGCGGGACAAATTCATCACTCCCACTGTGGAAGTACTGAACTTCAGCGGAATGGCGATGATCGAACCGTGCCAACTGCGCGGAGTACCCGTATACAACGGGTGGGAGGAGATGTCTCCGATGATCATGGTCTCCCCCTTGGTTGCCACGGAATAGGTGAGCCCTGTTGGTCGGGGATTCGACAGGGGTTTGTTTCGAACGCCCTCTGCATTCAGGGAGGCCCCGAACTCAAGTACGTCATTGTGGTACAGGTAAATGTGGGCGGCGCGGGCATGCTTGACCAGATGCATGGCTTCCGTCACCACGGCATCCAATACGGTCTGCAGATCCAGGCTGGAGGTCAAGTTCAATCCGAGGCGTTTGAGGGCGTCCAGTTCATCCGCTTGTCTCTTGACCAGTGTCATGAGCGAGTGTTTGGAGATGATCTCCTGGGTGAAGGTCATCACCGGATCGTCCTTGCGGCGAGTACCGGAAGTGGAATCGATGGCCTCCATCATGGCTTCAATTAATTTGAGGATTCCCTCCTTCTCCTCCCTGGGGATGGTTGAGTCTTTTTCGATGATGTTCCAGGCGCGCAGGAAAACCCCTGCTCGATCCTCGTTTTCTACCTTCATTCAAAAACCCATCCTCTGGTTGGAAACATTTGCCGCGCTGCCCCCGATTATACGTCCATTTTTGCCTCGAATCGGAGTGTGTTAAAATGAAATTCATCATTCACAAAGAGGCTCAATGACTGATCCATACAAAATCCCTCCTTCCACCCCGCTGAAACCCCGCAAACGGACCATCGTGATCGGCGCCACCGGTGGGATCGGAGCCGCCCTGGCTCGCAAACTGGGAGCACAGGGATTTTCAATGGCGCTGGTCGATCGGGAATTGAAATCATTGCAGGTCCTGTGCGACGAAATCAACAAACAAGCCGGCGAAACAGTGGCTTTGCCGTATGCGCAGGATGTCACGGAGTACAAATCCATTTCGCATTCCCTGAGCAAAATCATCGCCGAACTGGGCGGTCTGGAGTTGTTCATCTACGTGGCGGGAGTGATCTACTTCCCCGGTCCTGAAGAATACAACTTCCAACAGGATCTCAAGATGGTCGAGGTGAATCTGTTGGGAGGTATGGCCTGGCTGAGCGAGGTCGCTCCCCTGTTTCAGGCGGCGAAGAGCGGTCAGATCGTCGGGGTTTCCTCGGTCGCGGGGGATCGCGGCCGGATCGGGAACCCGGGGTACAACGCCTCCAAGGCCGCCTTTACGAGTTATCTCGAATCACTGAGAAACCGGTTGACACGTCACGGCGTGAATGTCATTACGATCAAACCCGGGATGGTCCGCACCAGCATGCTCACCCTTCCCGGTGCTCCACGCCCGGTCTTGACGGTATCTGCGGAACAGGCCGCGGATCGGATCTGGAAAGCCATCCGCAAACGCCAGCAGGTGGTGTACGTTGCAGGGATCTGGCATTGGATCATGCTGGTGATCCGCCATATCCCATCCTTCCTGTTTCGCCGCGTGTCCTTCTAATCCAAGCAACATTCAAGCTTCACAACATTGCCATGACATCAGACTTCACACAACTCGAAAATTTCGGTCACTCTCTTAAATCCCCCTCCTACGTCATCCAACCGCACACCGCGGAGGACATTCACCAGGCGTTTCGATATGCCCGCAAGGCCGGACTGACCGTTGCCGCACGCGGCGGTGGTCGCAGTTACAACGACGCCGCCTTGAACGGTGGCGGGATCATCCTGGATAGCTCCGTCATGAATCGCATCCTGAAATGGGATAAGGTAAAAGGGCGTGTGGTCTGTGAACCGGGCGTCACGCTTCAACAATTATGGCAGAGAGTCCTGCCGGATGGATGGTGGCCGCCAGTGGTCTCCGGCACGATGTTCACCACGCTGGGCGGATGCCTGGCTGCGAATATTCACGGCAAGAACAATTTTCGCATGGGTCCGATCGGCGAGCATGTCCTGGAATTCACCGCCATGCTTCCCAGTGGGGCAAGGGTCCTGTGCTCGCCTTCCCGCAATGCCGATCTGTTCCATTCCATGATCGGCGGGTTTGGTTTGCTGGGGATATTCCTTTCGATCACGCTGCAAATGAAGAAAATGCAATCCGGGCTGCTTGAGGTGCATGCGTGGCCAACACGCACCCTGAAGGACCAGTTGACTTCGCTCGAGCAGGGCGCGCCGCGCTTCGATTACATCGTCGGATGGCTGGATACTGTGACGATCGGTCATGGGCAGATCCACGCTGCAAATTATCTTCATTCCGGGCAGGATCCGGAGCCTCAAAAGACGATGCAGCTTTCCTATCAGAATTTGCCCAGCCGCCTGTTCGGAGTATTTCCCAAGTCGTTGCTGCATTACTTCATGACACCCTTCATGACCAACATTGGCGTGTGGGGGATCAACACCGCAAAGTATGTGGCCAGCCTGCGCAGCCATACCTTCCGGCAGCCCCACGCTGCCTTTCACTTTCTGCTGGATTATGTCCCTTTTTGGGAACAATCCTACGGGCGCGCCGGGTTGATCCAGTATCAATCCTTCCTGCCGAAGGAAACCGCCCTGGCCGCATGGACGGAGATGCTGGCCCTGGCGAAGGCGCGCGGGCTCCCGGCGTATTTGGGCGTGACCAAGCGTCATCGCCCGGACAAATTCCTGCTCACGCATGCCCTTGATGGTTTTTCCCTCGCCCTGGATTTCAAGGTGACAGACAGCAATCGAAGCAGACTGTCGGCCTTGCTGCAGGAATTCGACCGCATCGTATTGAATGCCGGGGGAAGGTTCTACTTTGCCAAGAACAGTGAAACCACGAAGGCCACCGCCCAGAAATTTTACGGAAAACAAACCCTCTCAAAATTCCTCAAATTGAAGAAACGTTGTGATCCCCAGAGAATTCTTCAATCTGACTTGTACCGCCGTGTCTTCGCGGAATGACCGATTCTGAGACCCCTATTGAAATTGAAGACCTTGGTTTGATCGAGTACGAACGCGCGTGGAAGATTCAGGAGGCCTACGCGGAGGAGATCGCCGCGGGAACACGGTCTCCGACATTGCTCCTGCTTGAACATCCCCATGTATATACTTTTGGCCGGCGCGGGCGTTCGGAAAATCTGCTGTGGAATGACCAAAAATTAAAACAAAAGGGGGTTTCGATCCACTGGGTGGATCGGGGTGGGGATGTAACCTACCACGGGCCGGGCCAGCTGGTTGGTTATCCTTTGATTCCGCTTGGGAGAATTAGACCGAATGGAAGCAGTCTGGCATCAAATTATGTAGGCTATATCCGCAGGCTGGAAAAAACCTTGATCGTGACCCTGGCGGGCTTCGGCCTGGTCGCCGGGCAGGTGCCGGGAAAAACCGGTGTATGGATTCAGCCTGAAGTCTATTCCCGCTGCCCGCGCTGCAAACCGCAGGAGCGCGGCAGGCCAGCCAAGATTGCCGCCATTGGTGTTAAGGTGGACGCGCGCGGGGTTTCACGTCATGGATTTGCGTTGAATGTGTATCCGGATATGGATTTTTGGGAGGGGATCATCGCCTGCGGGTTGAACGAACCGGTGGTTTCCCTTGCGGATTTGATTTCCCCGCCACCTTCCTTGACTATCGTCAAGGATGCAGTTCGAGATTCCTTTACAAGAGAATTTGCTTCCTGACGGATCAGTCTGCGATCACCCAGCGATCGCGTCCGCGGGATTTCGCTTCGTACATCGCGTTATCTGCGCGCTTGAGCAGGCTTTCCCAGGTATCCATCCCGATCTTCAACTCCGCCACACCGATGCTGATGGTGATCTGCAGGACATGCTTGTTCACGCGCATCACCATCTCTCGGATGAAGCGGCACAAACGCGCGGCCTGTTCCGCAGCGGCATTGGAATCCGAATTCGGCAGCAGGATCAGGAATTCCTCCCCCCCAAAGCGACCGGCGATGTCCGGATGTCGGATGTGATCGCGCAATTGGACTGCGATCTGGCGCATGACCTCGTCACCCGCCAGATGTCCATACGTATCATTGATCTGCTTGAAATGGTCAAGATCGAGCATCGAGATCGAAAATTGGGTTTTATAACGTTCGGAGCGCATTACCTCATCCTGAAGTTCGCGCAGCATCATGCGGCGGTTCGGCAGGAAGGTCAACGGATCCATTTGTGAAAGTTCGTGAGCCTGCGCCATCACCCCTTCCACCTCGGTGTGTTTGCGATGAGCCAGTTTCTTGGCTACTTCGCTTTCCACCTGGTAGAGTTTGACCTGCTTGTTCAATTGCGTCACGATCTCGGATAAGGCGGTGTCCGCCTCAATGCGTTCCGCCGTGAAAAGCAGCTGACCCTCCGAGATCGGCATCAGCATGCAGTCACATTGAACCGGCTGATGCTCCACGACGGTGATGAAGGAGGCGTACCAGCGTTTTCTCTCATTCGTGCTTAATCGGGACTGAACCTCGATTCGTTCGTCTTCAGGGAAAAAATCCTGAAGTTTGGCCAGGTCCGGGCGGGCGGGCTTGCACTGATCAAAGGCACGATTCCATGTCACCAGCGACCCATCCACCTGAACGATGGCGATCATGGCGTGCAGATGATCCAGCAGAGTCGCCAGGCCAGCAACAGTTAATCGCTCTTCCAAGCCGTTCATGCGTTTATTGTATTTCATCCGAAGGGAATTTTCGTCCACCTAACAAAATTAATGGTCACAATTGACCAGGTTCTTAAGTCAACGAGGACCTTTGCGACCGAATTGTCTTTCGAGCATATCCACGGATAAGTGAATCATGGTTGGCCGGCCGTGCGGGCAGGTGCGCGGGGATTGACAGGCTTCCAAATCCGAAAGCAGGGCACGCTGCTCCTCGTTTGTGAGGACCTGGCCCGCGCGCACCGCCATCCGTTTGCAAACCCGTGCGGCCAGCCGCGATTCGGTCTCAGCCTGCAGAGGGGTTTCGTCCTCCTCGAAGTCCTCCACCAACGCATTCAGAGCCGCTTGCGGATCTGCACCGGAGAACAAGGCAGGCAGGGCGCGTATTTGAAAGGTGTTCGTGCCAAACTCCTCCACCATGAATCCAAAGTGGTTCAGGAATTCGAGTTGCGCGCTCACCAGTTTTGCCGATTGTGGAGGCAGCGTGATCACGGTCGGTGCGAGCAGGGTTTGGGCAGGGATATCCGTGCCGGCGTGCTGCGCCATCAGTTTTTCAAACAGGACGCGTTCATGCGCCGCATGCTGGTCGATCAGGTATAAACCGTCGGGGCCTTCCGCAACCAGGTAGGTGGCGCCAATCTGCCCGATCAATCTGAGGATCGGTACGCCTGTTCGAGTTTCCATTTGCCGCGAGGGCGCATGAGGTTCCGCCCCGTTTTGATCGGAACGTGTGGTTTGGATTTCCGGTGGCGCATCAGCTGCCTGGTCATGCGCGATCGACCAGTCGATGCCAAATCCACCAGTCGACGGTTCGGTTTGAGGGCGGGATCCCCACAACTGGGATGGCACGGAGGGCACCGGCGAATGGGCCATCAGCGCCTTACGCACCGAGCGCTGCACAAAGCTGAACACTCTATCCGGATGGCGAAACCGAACCTCGGCCTTGGTCGGATGGACGTTGACGTCCACGTCCTCGGTGGGGAGTTCGAGGAACAAGGCTGTCAGCGGATATCGCCCGACCATCAGCAACGTGTGATATGCCTGAAGCACAGCCGTGGTTAGAGAGACATCCTGTACCCAACGCCCGTTGACGAAAAAGGTGATCTCCCTGCGATTGGACCGGGTCAGGGAAGTGGGGCTGACGAATCCACTCAGAGATAATCCCTGTTCCTCCGCCATCACCTCCAGCATTTGTTTCGCCAGGTCCACTCCGTGCAAGACGGCGAGGATTGCACGACGGTCGCCGTCTCCGGCCGTTTGGAATGTGATCTGGACTCCGTCCGCTACTTTAAAGCGGATCTTTGGATAGGCCAGTGCATAGCGTGTGACGAGCGAATCGATGGCCCTTTTTTCCGTTACGTCCGTCTTCAGGAATTTCAATCGCGCCGGAACGTTGAAGAATAAATGCTCCACACGCACCGAGGTGCCGGTGGGAGAGCCCACCGCTTCGACTTTCCCGGGAAGGCCTCCTTCCACCATGATTTTCGCCCCCTGGCTGGCAGGCTCCGTCCGTGAGGTAAGGGTCATGCGCGAGACAGAGCCAATCGATGCCAGGGCTTCGCCGCGGAATCCAAGCGTGGAGATGTGGAACAGATCCTCGGAGCGGGAGAGCTTCGAGGTCGCATGGCGCGAGACGGCCAGTGCAAGTTCGTCCTCAGGGATGCCGTATCCGTTATCGGACACTTCCACCAGAGACCGGCCCGCCTCATGGATTGTGATCGATATGGCGGTTGCTCCGGCATCCAGCGCGTTCTCCAGCAGTTCCTTGACAACCGAGGCGGGACGTTCGATGACTTCGCCGGCGGCTATCTGAGAGGAGACTTCGGAGGACAGCAATCGGATGGGCATGGCGCGATTATAATCGTCTCATGAAGATCCACACGATATTTTTCGACCTCGATGACACGTTATATCCCTCGAGTGCGGGTCTGTGGCCGGCCATCAAGGAACGCATGAACCGCTACATGCACGAGCGGCTGGATATCCCCGAGCCTCAAATCCCGGCCTTGCGCGAACGCTATTTTCAGGATTACGGAACGACCTTGCGCGGCTTGCAGGCACATTATGCGATTGACACCAGGGACTACCTGGCGTATGTGCACGACCTGCCGCTGGATCGTTATCTTGTACCAAATCCATCCCAAAGGAATGTGATCGCCTCGCTCCCGACCCGCAATCTGGTATTCACGAACTCGGATGAATCCCATGCGCGTAGAGTGAGGCGATCACATTCCTTTGGGATGGAGTTTGCGGACATTGTGGATATCAATTCGATCTCCCCGTATTGCAAACCCATGCCCGAATCGTTCGAGATCGCCATGCGAATCGCCGGCGAAGCACAGCCCGAACGATGTGTGATGATCGACGACCTGCCCCACACAACCCGCGCTGCCCGGCAGTATGGCATGTCCTCCCTGCTGTACGGAGGGGAGGCAGTCGATGGCGCAGCGGATTCATCCTTCAGCGAATGGTCTGAGTTGCCCGGCCTATTGGAGAGATTGTAGTGGAATCCGATCGCGTCATCCTGGGTGCGGTCATATTCATTGTCATGGTCCTGGGAGCGAACCTGGTCATGTATGCAGCCGCACGCGGGGCTGCCCGGTCCGGGGGTAAAAGCTTTTTGGAAACGCTCAGTCAATCGCTGAAAAACCCACCCCGCCCGAAGGAGGATGCCATGCAAGAGCTGCATCGGCGCATCCAGGATTTGGAGCAGGGGAAGGGAAATGAGTCCGCGGATCCTGAGTAAGCCGTCCCATTCTTATGGAAATCGTACAAAGAATTCAGCATATATTAATCACCGAATGGTAACCTGATGCTCGTGATCGGCAATAATTGGAGGCGTGATTGAAAAGGACTTTAAAGTATACATTTCTGCTCCTGGTGGTGGTTGGGATCGCGCTCGGATCGTTCGCAGGGGGTTTCGTCACGGGGCATCTCATTCCCTTCCAGGGATTTCTCGATTTTCCTTTCCCAGTGGCTGAGCAGGCAGCTCCACGTCTTCCCACTGTCTCCGCGGAACAGAATTCTTCCACGCCGGAAGAGCTTCAATCCTTGTTCACCCCATTCTGGGAGGCGTGGACGATCGTCCATGAAAATTATGTAGACCAGCCGGTGGATGACATTGCGCTCATGCACGGTGCGATCGAAGGCATGGTGGATGCACTGGGTGACAGGCATTCCTCTTATATGGATCCGGAGGGATTCAAACAAGCCAACGAAGGGCTGGAGGGGGAATATGATGGGATCGGCGCGTACGTCGACACGACGACGGAATTCCTCACCATTACAAGTCCGATGCCGGGATCCCCAGCAGAAAGGGCGGGCTTAAAGCCCGGAGACCTGGTGGTGGCCATCGATGGAGAGGACATGACCGGCCTGCCGGGTGAGGCCGTACGGCAGAAAATCATCGGCCCGGCCGGGACCACGGTGCACCTTACGGTAAAACGCGAGGGCGAATCGAGCTTGTTGGAATTCGAAATTGTCCGTGAAAGAATCTCCATGGACTCCGCATCGGGAGAGATGCTCGAAGATAACATTGCGTATATACAGGTCACGACATTCGGTGTTCGAACCACTCCCGAGCTCCTGTCTGCGCTGAAGGAATTGATGGCTCAAAATCCCCGCGGCCTGATCCTGGATCTGCGGAATAACGGTGGAGGGTATCTGCAAACTTCAGTGGAGGTAGCGTCACAGTTCGTCGCTGATGGGGTGGTGCTGTATGAACAATATGGCTCCGGTGAGCGCAAAACCTATGAAGTCATCCCCGGTGGCCTGGCTACGGACGTAAGCCTTCCCTTGATCGTCCTGATCAATGAGGGGTCGGCTTCCGCTTCGGAGATCGTCGCCGGCGCGCTCCAGGATCTGGGCCGGGCGCGACTCGTCGGAGTGACCTCCTTCGGAAAGGGATCGGTGCAAAATTGGGTGGAGCTTTCCGATGATAACGGCGCGGTGCGCATTACCATCGCGAAATGGCTGACCCCAAATGAACGGACGATCCACGACGTCGGTCTTACCCCGGATGTTGAGGTGCAACTTACCGACGAGGATTTCGAAGCCGATCGCGACCCGCAATTGGATAAGGCCGTAGAATTAATCATGGAATCAACCAATCCATAACGAGGCAAACATGTTCTTTTATGATCCAACCTATCTGATGTTCATGATCCCCGCCTTCATTTTGATGGCGCTCACGTCCTGGTATGTGCGGGCATCCTATCAAAAGTGGGGACGCGTACCGGCGCGCAGCCGCATGACCGGATATCAGGCGGCACAGCGCCTGATTTCGAGAGGCGGACTGAGCGGTGTGCAGGTTCAAGGCGTGGCGGGCGAACTGACCGACCATTATGATCCGCGCAACAAGACCCTGTTTCTCTCCCAGGGTGTAGCCAACGGCGCTTCAGTGGCCTCCCTGGCGATCGCGGCGCACGAACTCGGGCATGCCATGCAGGATGCCGAGGAATATTTCCCGCTCCGCTTCCGCTCGGCATTGGTGCCGATGGTCAATATCGGGTCCAATCTCGGCTGGATCCTGATCATGATCGGTTTATTGATTCGCTGGGCCGACCTGGCCTGGCTGGGTGTTGCGGTGTTCGCCGGGGGCGCGGTGTTCGCACTGGCTACCCTGCCGGTGGAATTCAACGCCTCGGCGCGTGCAAAACAGCTGCTTTCGCAATCCGGCGTAATTCAAACCGAAGAGGAAGCGCGCGGGGTCAGCACGGTGCTGAACGCGGCTGCTTTGACTTACGTGGCAGGCCTGGTGACCGCCATACTGCAGTTGCTGTATTATGTCATGTTGGTGGGCGGACTGGGCCGCCGCAGGGACTAATCTGAAGATCAGAGATTGCGCGGCGTTTTAGAATTCGCAATTCGATAAACTCTCCTCAGTCCCCCCTTTCGAATCGAAGGGGGGACTTTTGTCATCGTGAAAGACCACCGATCTTGTCGTCGGAGATACGGTCCATTCGTTGAGAATGCGGGAAAGAATCATCAAGGGTGGGTGAGGTTGCTCTTGTTATAATCCACGGGATGAAGAAGCTGTTCGCCGTCGCCATCCTTTTCCTTGGGATTGCCGTGATCGCGGTCAGCCTGAGTGAACTCGAGACGATCGCTTCCACCCTCCGCCGCGCCCACCTGACATTTTTCCTCATCGGGATCTTGATTCAACTTGCCTGGTTCGCGATTCTCGGCCGCATGTATCAATCCATCTACCATCTGTTGGGAATCAAAGAATCCGTGTTAACGCTCAGCCGCATCGCAGCCGCGGCGAATTTCATCAATGTGGTGGCGCCCACTGCCGGAGTGGGGGGAATCGCATTGTTCGCCGCCGAGGCCAGACGGCGCGGACATACGCCCGGGAAGGTGACCGTCGCCGCAGCATTATTCCTGCTTCTCGATCAGGCCGCGTTCCTGTGCATTCTCGCCCTTGGCTGGATCGTGCTGGTCCGCCGCAACGATTTGCAAGCCGGGGAGATCAGCGCTTCGTTGTTTCTGCTGTTCATCGCCTGCTTGTATGCGTTGGTTTTGTATATGGGATATCGCTCCGAGGAGAAACTGGGCGATATCCTGGTAAGGATGGCGCGCGGTGTCAACCGCTTCGTGCGTTTCTTCCGAAAAATGGATTACCTGAGCGAGGCGCGGGCGCGTGCTTTTGCACACGAAATTGCGGAAGGTTTCTCCGGCCTCACAGAAAAGCCATCCAGCCTGGTCCGACCGATGATGTGGGGAATCCTGAACAAGATTCTCATGATGGGGATTCTGGCGTGTGCCTTCCTCTCCTATGAAGTACCGTTTTCCGCAGGGACGATCGTTGCGGGGTTTTCCATCGGTTATTTGTTCTTCGTCGTTTCGCCCACACCTTCCGGGATCGGGATCGTGGAAGGATTAATGCCTCTCGCCCTGACCTCGCTGCGGGTGAATTGGTCCCAGGCCGTTGTGATCACCCTGACCTATCGCACACTGACGTTCTGGGTGCCGTTTGGAATGGGAGCCTGGGCTTTTCGGTCCCTGCATAGAGGAGGGGAGGAACCATCCTCGACGGACGCAAGGCAGGACCTCCCTTGAACTCGGTCCAGTCATCGCTTGATTACTGGCGGCAGGACGCGGAAACTGCCGCCAGTATATCTGCCTGGCGGACAACCCCCTCCCGACCGGCCCGCAGCGGCCCCTTCCCAAATGACCTGCCTGAAGTTCTAAAATCCGCATTAATTTCCCGTGGGATAGATTCCCTCTATATTCATCAACTACAGGCATGGGATCTGGCGCGAACCGGCAGGAATGTCCTCCTGGCCACCGGAACGGCCAGTGGAAAGACATTGGCGTTTAATCTGCCTGTCGTCAGCGGATTGATCGAAAACCATTCCGCGCGGGCATTGTATCTGTTCCCAACCAAGGCGCTTGCGCAGGATCAGCTTGCCGGATTGCGGGCGCTTCAATCGAGAATTGCACTTCTAACCTGTGCTGTTTATGATGGAGATACCCCGAAAAAGGATCGCGCCGCGATCCGCAGGAATGCCCGGATCGTTCTGTCGAACCCGGATATGCTGCACACAGGCATCCTGCCTCATCACACCAACTGGAACGACTTCTTCGCCAGCCTCAAGTACGTGGTCATCGACGAGGCGCACATCTACCGCGGTGTTTTTGGATCTCATGTAGCCAATGTCATTCGGCGCTTGAAACGGGTCGCCAAATTCCACGGCTCCCACCCGCAATTCCTGCTGGCCTCGGCGACGATCGGCAATCCGCTGGAGTTGGCCGGCAGGCTGATTGAGGAGTCGGTGGAACTGGTTGACGAGGATGGGTCGTCGCGGGGAGAGCGTCACTTCCTCATTTACAATCCGCCGATCACCGATCCGGCCCTGGGTTTGCGAAAGAGCAGCCTGCTGGAAAGCGTCCGCCTTGCGAACGATCTGCTGGCCCGGGATGTTCAGAGCGTGGTCTTTGCACGTACGCGAAGATCGGTTGAGATTATTCTGACGTACCTTCAGGGAGGCGAAATCGGCGGTCCAGCCGAACGACAGCATGGTCACGTAAGGGGATATCGCTCCGGTTATCTGCCCCATCAAAGACGGGAGATTGAACTCGGTCTTCGGGATGGCAGTATAAAAACGGTGGTGGCAACCAATGCGCTTGAATTGGGCATCGACATCGGTGGGTTGGGCGCAGCGATCCTCGTCGGATACCCGGGCACCATCGCCAGTGCGCGCCAGCAGGCAGGCCGCGCGGGCCGGGGGGATGCCCCTGCCGTCTCGATCCTGGTCGTTTCTTCGAGTCCGTTGGATCAATTTCTGGCTCGTCACCCGCAGTATTTCTTCGGTCGCTCGCCGGAGCAGGGGCTGCTCGATCCGAACCACATGCTGATCCTGCTCGAACACCTGAGATGTGCGATGTTTGAATTGCCCTTCCGAATGGAGGAGGGATTTGGTAGTCTACCACCCGCTCTCCTGAGGGAATACCTGGATTTCCTGGTGGGTAATCGCGAGTCGGTCCTCTCGAATGAAACCTATTTCTGGATGAGAGACCAATATCCCGCCGCGGGCATCTCGCTGCGATCTGCTTCTCCCCAATCTGTCACTCTTCAATCCACTTCTGAGGATGGGCGTCCGGCGGTGATCGGCACCGTCGATGGAGAGAGCGCAGCCTGGATGGTGCATCCGGGAGCGATTTATATGCACGAAGCCCAGCAATATTTCGTTCAGGAGCTCAACCTTGACCACCATGTAGCCCAGCTGGTCCCCGTGGGGATGGATTATTACACCGAGGCTCAAAGGAGATCGGATATCACGATCACATCACAGAAGGTGCAGGCTCTAATTTCCGGAGGGGAAAAAGCACACGGAGAAATCGAAGTCACAACCCAGGTGGTGGGTTTCAAAAAGCTGCGCTGGTTCACCTTCGAAAACCTGGGCGAGGAGCCACTCGATCTGCCGCCCTCCACTTTGCAGACGACAGGCTACTGGATCATGCTTTCGACTGACGCGGTTGCGCGGTTGCGCGAGGCCGGGCTCTGGTCAAACGATCCAAATGAATACGGTCCGGACTGGCCCCAAATCCGCGAGCGGGTGCGGGCCCGGGACGGTTATCGCTGCCAGGTCTGCGGCGCGGCGGAAGATGGTCGCCAGCACGATGTCCATCATAAAATCCCTTTTCGAACGTTTCCATCCACGGAGTTGGCCAACCGCCTGGAGAACCTGATCACGCTGTGCCGGAACTGTCACCAAAAAACGGAGCAGAATGTTCGCATGCGCAGCGGTCTGGCGGGCCTGGGTTACCTGCTCGGGAACCTGGCGCCTATTTACCTGATGTGCGACACGCGTGACCTTGGAGTCCAAACCGATCCGACCGGAACCATCACCGGTCAGCCAACGGTGTTCCTCTATGACCTGATACCGGCCGGTATTGGATTCAGTCAGAGATTGTTTGAGCTTCACGATCAATTGATTGCCAGCGCGCGTGATTTGGTCGAGACCTGCGCCTGTAACGATGGTTGCCCCTCCTGCGTTGGGCCGGGAGGAGAAAACGGGCTGGGGGGGAAAAAGGAATCGCTCGCGATCCTGAGAAATTTATCGAATTAACGAGCGGACTGGATCCGGGGGCGGAGAGTCCTGACGATGACCAGGGAGAGGCCATGGACGATCAGGGCGGTGAGAGTCGCGGCTCCGAAGGCAGCGCCGAGAGGGTTGTGTTCTATCAGGAATCCCAGGACAAGATAGAAGCCGGTGAAGGAGAGCAACCCGAGGAGCAGCCCTCGGGC
>VGNF01000067.1 GCA_016866195.1 Chloroflexota bacterium
CGATTTGCTCGAACAACGCAAGCGCACTGCGTAGTAATTCTTCAGATCGAGTCTGGTCGCCCAGATAACGATAAATTTCGCCTGCTGTTTGTAAAACCCTTGCACGCAAATCCACAGGGGCATCCATTGCCAATTGCAGCGCTGGCGTCAGCCAATGCATATTGTCGCGACGAGCGTTTATGAACCAGTGTTCAGCCAAACCTGCAATGACGCGCAGCCTGGCAATAGGCCATGGGTCGGGAAGCTCCGATTCAAGAATAGGGGTCAGATTATTGTGTTCGGCATGCATCCGGGCATTCCAGTAAACATGCCGCGGGCCGTGGATCTCTTTCTCGTATTTTTCTGCCAGATCTGCAAAATATTCGATCAGGCGTTGCCGTAAAATTTCATATTCTCCACTTGTACGCAACAGCCTACCGGAATAATCACGAATTGTTTCCAGCATCCAGAAACGCAGTTCCCCATCCTTGCCTTCGCGAGTAAATATCAAGTTTTTATTGACCAATGCGAACAATACATCGGATACCTTGCCAGTGAGATCAACACCACACACGCGTTCGACAGCCTCTAAGGTTGCGCTCCCACCAAAAACAGCCATGCGTCCGAAAAGGCGCTTTTCTGTCGTTTTGAGCAGGTCATAACTCCAACCAATTGTGGCCTGTAGCGTGCGTTGCCGGGCAGGGACATCCCGCGGACCATCCGGTAAGGCTTCCATGCTATGCTCGAGCTTCCGCGCCAGCGCGGGAAGCGGAAAGAGTTTCGCCTGAGAGGCAGCTAATTCAATAGCCAGGGGCAAACCATCCAGCCGCTGACAGATCCGGGCAGCGGCGGAGATGTTTTCTTCATCAAAATCTAGCTCTGGTCGGGCGGCTTTGGCACGTTGGATGAACAGGTTGATAGCTTCATAATCTGTCAGTTTCTGTATTTGTTCCCTGCTATTTGGATCTGGAATACTCAAGGGCCAGACAGGATATTCCACTTCGCCATACACCCGCAAACGTTCCCGGCTGGTGGCTAATACTACCAAGCGAGGGGCGCTCGTGAGCAATTCGGTTACAAATGGCGCTGCATCGAGCAAATGTTCAAAATTATCCAACAGAAGTAACACATGCTTCCGGCTTAAATACTTTTTTATTATCTCGAGCAATGCCGGCTCACCGGCAGCAGTCACTTTTAATCCCCTGGCGAGGGCCTCAAGGATTTGTTCCTGTTTTGTCAGCGGCGCCAGATCGACCAACCTGACACCATCCCGGAAAGTATCTACCAGTTGACTGGCGGTCTCCAACGCCAGACGAGTCTTGCCTGTTCCACCTGCTCCTGTTAATACCACCAAACGGTTAACACGCAATAGTGTTCTTATCTCCTCTATTTCCCTCCGGCGCCCAACGTAGGATGTCAAAGGGGCTGGTAAGGAATTGTCAAGGTGGAATTTTTCTTCCCCCTGTGCATCGGGCACCGACTGAATTAAGCGGTATCGACCGGCGATTTTGAGTGCCTGTGTGCGGTTGTTGACCCCGAGCTTGGCAAAAAGCTGCTTGTTATACCACTTGACTGTATCAAGGGAGAGGAATATTTTTTGAGAAATTTCGCGATTCGACATCCCATCTGCGATAAGGTGCAGGATTTCGATCTCGCGACGGTTAAATTTCCCGATCCAAGCCGGGAGGGGAGAGGACTGCATACTACCTGTTTCCTTGCTACTGCTTCTTGCATAAACCTCTAAACCAAAGACAGCCAAATCAGGCACAAAATTCAACGAGATTGGCTTAGATATTTACGCAGTACCCTGTACATCAGATATTTATACACTATTTCACCACTTAAGTGTGGAGACAAATCCGCTCACGACTGGCATACTCGCTAGATCGTCAAAACCAGTTCATAACGAGGAGCGTATGTCTACAAAAAATCGAATCAAACTCAACACTTGGCGTTGGTCAACTTGGATCGTGTGCCTGGTGCTGATCATCAGCGCCTGCAGCGGCCCAGCCCCAACGGCTACAAATATGCCTGCTACGGCGCCCCAACCACCCCAGTTTGAATTAAAGGTCAATGCGAACGAGATCGAAATCCCGGATGGGATACCCTCCGGCCTGGTAAAACTTACCAGTGTTAACGAGGATCAGGATTGGCACACCACGGTTATCCGGCGGTTAAACGACGATGTCAAACTTGAGGATTTCAAAGCTGCCTTCAAAGAAAATCCTCGCAGCACTTTGCCAATGACCAGTTTTCTCGGCGGGCCGGATATTCCTGCGGGAAAAAGCCTGGCAGGATTCTACACCTTGACACGCGGCACATATATCGTGGTGGACAACTGGAATGAGCCCTGGCATTATTCCACCTTCCAGGTTTTGGGCGACAGCAATACCATCGGGTTGCCAGAGGCAAGCGTAGCTATTGAAATGAAAGAATATGCCATTAGCTTGCCGAAATCGATCCCTGCTGGTAAAAACCTTTGGCAGTTTACCAATACGGGCCAAGCGCTTCACAACGCGGTGATTTTTAGCCTCAAGCCAGGCCGGACGACCGACGACGTTATTAAATTCATCAAAGGTGAAACGGTGGAACCGCCCGCTGATTATCTAGCTGCCTGGAACATGCTTACCCCCGGCGCCACCAGTTGGGGAGAAATCGATTTGCAGCCCGGCGATTACCTCGTCGCAGATATCATTCCCGACTTTGCCGCAGGAGATGGATTCAATATCGAGAAAAACATGTACACCACCTTTACGGTAACGTCAACCTCTCAATAAATTCCCAATCAAACGGGATTAGACGGTTGGAAACAACCGCCGCTTAAATAAAGATCATCTCAATGTATACTGTACGGCCGTTCAAACTGAAAAGCCAACCTCGAATGAATGGTTCGCGAGGTGGGCTTTTCCGAAAACGAGCGCGGGCGGTCAATAATGACCGCCTGCGTATCGAAGCAGTCCGCGTGTGCACAGGTCGAGCAGGGCTTTGTCCAGGTCGGGGCTGAGGAACACCTTCTCGAGAACGACCTGTTCCACCGATCTGCGCAAGTGCAGGTGAGGGTCTCGCCGCTACGCGGCGGGATTCTCACCCGCACTGCAACGCACTCACGAAGTCCCCAAGCCCTTCGACACGCTCAGGATAAACTCCGCGAGCGGGAGTGTGGCGCACACTTGCACCTGGCGCACACCTGCCCTGGCGGGCGGTGCCAGGGAGTGCCAGTGAGTGTTGGGGAGGGCAGGTGTGCGGCAACTGCGTCTTCGCGCAGCGAACGGTGGTGCAGGCAGTATGGCATTGGTAAGGTGAACCCTTAATTTAACTCATGAAATCTCGCCCGATCTTTTTCAATCGACTACTTCTTGCATAAATCTCCAAACGGGATTGGGCCGAAACAAGGTGGGAAATCGTAACTGCAGTTTAGATATCAACGCAGCACTCGGTAACTCGTTGCGAGCGCTTCCCCCAATGATAGGATGAGTCCGTCGCCTATTGAGAGCAGGACAATTCCTATTTGTTGAATGCCTCGCGGATCAACCTCTCCGCGGCATCCCCGTCGATCGGCGTCTTGAAGTAGTATCCCTGCCCGTAATCGCATTTCAACTCGGTCAGGCAGGCTGCCTGTTCCGCGGTCTCGATCCCCTCGGCGACGACCTTCAATCCCAGGCTGCCTGCCATGGCGACGATGGCGCGGATGATGGGAATGCCGTTCTTGCCGGCATCCAGCGAGCTGGTGAAGGAACGGTCCATCTTGAGGCTGTTCACGGGGAAATGCCGCAGGTATCCCAGGGAGGAATAACCCGTGCCGAAATCATCGATCTCGATCCCAATCCCCAGCTTGTGCAATTTATCGATCTTGGTGACCGCCTGTTCAATATCCTCCACCATGGTCGTCTCGGTCAATTCCAGCAACAGGTTTTTGGAAGGCAAACCCGTTTTTTTCAGCACCGCCTCGACTTGCGCGATCAGATTCGACTGGGAAAACTGCCGGCTGGAGAGGTTCACACTGATGTTCAGAGGCGGATCGGTGTGAAACTGCAAGTGCCATTGCTGCATCTGACGGCAGGCTTCATACATCACCCACTCGCCGATGGGAACGATCAACCCGGATTCCTCAGCGACCTTCAGAAACTCCCCCGGGTAAAGCAGGCCGCGGCGGGGATGATCCCAGCGCAGCAGGGCTTCAAAGCCGATGATCGCCTGGGTCGCAAGGGAGAAGATCGGCTGGTAGTGCAGGCGGAACTCGCTGTTTTGAAGCGCACTGCGCAGGCCGCTCTCCAGGATCAAAACATCCTCGGCCTCTTCCCGCATGGCCATGTCGAACACTTTATAGCGATTGCGGCCGGCAGCCTTGGCGCTGTACATGGCGATATCCGCATCCCGCAGAATATCCTCCTGCCGGGCATACTGAAGCAGGTTGAGGACAACACCGATGCTGGCCGTCATGGTCACCGTATTGCCGCGCACTTCGAATGGAGCGGTCAGGCTCTCCCGAAGGCGTTCGACCACGGAAATCACCTCATCGTTGTTATTTACCGCTTCCACCAGGATGGCAAATTCATCCCCGCCCATGCGCGCGACCGTATCCATGGCCCGCACCGAAGCCTTGAGGTGGCGGGCGACTGCCACCAGCAGCAAGTCTCCCGTGTTATGCCCCAGACTGTCATTGATCACCTTGAAGCGGTCGAAGTCGAGGTACACCACTGCAAACAGGTCATCCGGATGGCGTTTGTTCCATTCCAAGGCATGTTCGAGGCGGTTTATGAATAATCGGCGATTGGCCAGGTTGGTCAACGGATCATGCAACGCCTCGTGAGTCAAACGCTCCTCCACCTCCATCCGCTTCCCCATCTCATTCTGCAAGGACTTGCGTTCCTCCTGCAGTTCAGCCGTTTGCTTATGTACACGATCCAGCAAGTCATGGATCCAGCCAATGGTCATGCCGATCAACGTGACGGTAAAACTGCTCACCAGCGAGGGGATGAGTGCGACGGCACCGGGGTCGCCAACCAATTCAAAGAGATAATCGTTAAGAAAATGGAACAGGATGCCGAAGATCAGGCTGCCGCGTACGCCCAGCAACCACCCGATCAGGGCCATCGGAATGACGGCCAGCGTCGCAGTGAATGTCCCTGCGAAGGTGTAAAGCAACGGAAAGACGACCGCATAGATGCCCAATCCACCAAGCGCGAACAGCAATCGATCGTACAGGTGGGAGGGGTTCTTCAGGGCAAGGGTCTCAAGCATGGATGAATTGTACGGCCATGGAGGGAAGGGAATACTTACATTTTACCAACAATCGAAAAACGGGCGTATTGGCATGCCTTCGGCAATCCAATCCATCTATTACGGGTGGTTCTCATGCTCGGTCTCTCTGATCGTCCTTTGCAACAATGTTGGTTCTTCCCGCCTGGGGCAGTCCCACGTATTTTTCCCGCAAGTCCGCTCTGAAAAATGAAGGGGCCTTAACTCATGTGCAGGATAATGTGGCCGGACTCGTCAGTCTCCACGCGCAGCCTTTTGAGGGGCAGGCGGGAGGGTCCACGTGTCACCAATCCCCTCTTGTCATAACGCGAGCCGTGGCACGGACATTCAAATCCGCCCTCCGTTGGTTCGATCGTACATCCGAGGTGCGAACATACCAGGCTGAAGGCCAGGAATCCATCGTTGTCGTGGATCAACATCGCCGGGATGTGCAGCAGAAGGGTTCGCGAAACCTTCGGGAAATCTGCCGCCGGTCCCAAATCGTATTCGGATGGCGGCGCTGGATCCATATCATAGGATAGAAAACGGATCACCCCGCCCAGACCAAGCAGCCCTCCCAAACCCAGGAGGGAGTTGCTTGCCAGCCTCAGGAATTCGCGTCGGGACAGTTTTTTCATGGCGTATTCACAAGAGACAGGAGGGTCAGCGCCAGCACGAGGACGGCGACGATCGTGAACAGCAATTGTACAACCTTTCCGCTGCGAGGGAACCAGCGACCCAGCTCGTTCTGCTTGATCCCCACAAACAGATACGGCATGGCGCCAAGAAGCACGACCAGCGCGGATGGAAACAGAACCCCCAGCAGGAACGGATCGCCCAGGCGGAGCAGTTGCTGCACCCACAGGAAGAACCATGGAGCTCCGGAATCCGCCTCCATAATGGTGTTGCTGCGAATCGGAGGTGCGATGGGAGCCGGAACCCATACAGAAAGGATCAGGAGCACCAGCCCGCCCACGAACATCCCCAGTACCTCGCGCCTCAGGAGTTCGGAGCGCGTGATCCTGGCCGTGGTTTCCCTTTGGGCAGGCGGAGCGGTGGAAATACCTCCGTCGCGTCGGACGCGAAACAGATGCCAGATCATCACCACCGCGCAGGCAAGCGACAAGGCAATTATATGCCACGAATAGAACCGCACCAGCGCTGCCGGTCCCGGCGCGCTGCCCCCAACCACGAATTCATAGAGACTCCCGCCCACCCACGGAACGGATTTCAACAGGTTGGTCCCGGCGGTCAGCGCCCAACGCACGCCTTCATCCCAGCGCAGGACATAACCGGTGAAATCCAGCAGCACCACGATCACCAGCAGCGCAAGCCCGAGCAGAAAATTGAACCTGCGCGGCGCGGCATATGCACCGGTGTAGATGACGCGAGCCAGGTGAACCACGGCAGCAATCACCAACAATTGAGCCGACCAGTAATGCAGGTTTCGAACGAACGCGCCAAAGGGGACTAAGGTCGTGATGGTCTGCACCGAAATGGCGGCTTTTTCCGGGGTGGGCACGTAGTAGAACATTTCCAGCAGGCCGGTCACAACCAGGACCAGGGACAGGAAGACGGACATACCCCCGGCGCCCAGGGTGTAACGCCAGCGCGCCTGCATGGCCGGTATCGTCGGCGCGTGCAAATGGGCGAAAAAATCCGGCCGCTTTGCCCGGCGACCTGCAGGAACCTCTGCGGATGGATGATGCACGGCATGTGCGATTGAACCGCGGGCAGTCCATGCGATCATCGCAGCGGCAAGGACACCGATAAAAACAAGCAGGCCGGCGAATTGACCCTGCGGAATTTCGACCCGCCGGTGGACCGGGACCGCCGAGGCATTTGCGCCGCTCAAAACCAATCCGGCCGGCAGCGTGCCTCTCATCTTCAACAGATAGGCAGTAGCCTGCCAGGCCTTTTCGGGGCCCAGTGAGCCTGGATTCCACCACGGCATCATCTCAACCAGATAGTCGTACAGCTGTTGGGCATTTTCAAAGCGGCCCAGCGTCCCCGCGGCGGAGAGCGGCGGAAACACCAGATCCCTGGGAATCTCAAACCCACCCTCAAAGTAATCGCTCCCATGACAGCCGGACTGCCAGCAATCACCGTCCTCGCCGAACGCGCCCCACTGCCACTCTGCGGTGAATCCCTGACCTCGATCCCCGTGGCAGGCCATGCACACACCCCAATAAAGCAGCGCGCCTTCATCCACTTGCGAGCGGATCTCAGGCACTTCGGGGCTGGCCAGTCGATCCATGTCAAAGGTGGGTGTGGGCTCCGGTATGAGCGTCACAGTCGCAGTGGGATCTCGATCCCGAGCGGCGTTGACGGTGCCGCTCATGAGCAGGCTGGCGCCAATTAAAAGGAAGGCGCCAATGGCGATCAGGGATGCCTGCAGCCGGCGCGCCACATCCGTAACGCGCGTGGTGCTTTCGGGGAGTTGATGCTGATTCATAGGCAGACCGGCCAACCCGGCAACCGCCGGACGTCGCTCCCCGCAACTTTAGCACATCCCCCGTTTCATACGACAGTGAAGAACATCCTGAGTATGGATGGGAAATCAGCCTCCCCGGGCGGGTCGGCTCGCGACGAAATCCATTTATGATTTTTCCGTCCGCACAGATACCCGCGCATTCGAGCCTCATGCGCAACCGTCGGGAAACCAGGGTTGGATTTTTCGTATGGTAAGATGTCCCAAATGGACTTCTCCCGTATCACCGACGACCTGTTCATCGGCACCACACCGGATGTGAGGGAATACAACCGTCTGCGCAAGCTGGGTGTTCGGCTGGTGATCAACATGCGTTGGGAGCATCGCCCGCAGCCGGATCCGCACGACCCGCCGCTCTCCCTGCTTTGGCTGCCGACCTTTGACAGCCCGTTCCTGCCGATCCCGGGGCGCAAACTGATTCAAGGGGCGCAGGCCGCGCTGAAGACCATCCGCGACGGCGGGCGCGTGTACACACACTGCGCCGGCGGGCGTCACCGCGGCGTGGCGATGGGCGCGGCGGTCCTGATCGCGCAGGGACACGATCCGCAGGAATCCATGCACCTGATCGCGCGGCGCCGCTCCTTCGCCGATCCATTTGCCTTCTACATCCGGCCGCGCATCCTCAAGTTTGCACGCCATTGGAATCAAGCCCGGCCCGCATGAACCGCCCATGAACTCCATCGCCATCCTCGACTTCGGTTCGCAGTACGCGCAGATCATCGCGCGCCGCCCCCGCGAAGCCCAGGTGTACTGCGAATTGTTCCCGTGGGATGCGCCGCGCGAAAATATTCTTTCGATCCGGCCCAAAGGCTTCATCCTGTCGGGGGGACCCAAATCCGTTTACGAAACAAACGCACCTTTCATACAACCATTCATCCTCGATACGGGATTGCCTATTCTGGGCATCTGCTACGGCATGCAGGCGCTGGCGCACGCGCTGGGCGGACAGGTGGACGCTTCGGCGCAGCGCGAATACGGCCCGGCGGAGATACAGCCGTTGATGCCCGGCACCATGCTGGATGCGATCTCCAAAGTCTGGATGTCGCACGGGGATCGCATCACCCGCCTGCCGGAGGGATTCACCGCCCTGGCAAGGAGCGGCAACAGCCCCTGCGCAGCCATGGGCGATATGAAGCGGAAGTACTTCGGCGTACAGTTCCATCCCGAAGTGCATCACACGCCGAATGGATCCCTTCTGCTCAGGCATTTCGTGATCGATATCTGCGGAGCAAAAGCAGACTGGACGCCGGCCTCCATCATTGACGATGCGGTTGCGCGCATTCGAAATCAGGTGGGAGATCAACGCGTATTGGCGGCCGTGAGCGGCGGCGTGGATTCATCCGTGGCCGCGGCGCTGGTTCACAAGGCGGTCGGCGATCAACTTGTGTGCATGTTCGTGGACACCGGCCTGCTGCGTGCGAACGAGGCCGAGCAGGTGGCTTCCGCCTTCCGCCGCGGGCTGGGCATGGAACTCATCGCAGTGCAGGCGGGCGGGGAATTTTTCTCCGCGCTGAAAGGCGTGACGGAACCGGAACAAAAGCGCAGAATTGTCGGCGAGAAGTTCATCCATATTTTTGAGGCGCAGGCGAAGCAACTGGGCCGGCCCAAATTCCTGGTGCAGGGCACGATCTACCCGGATGTGGTCGAGTCCTCCGCCCCGGAGCGGGATAAGACGGAGAAGATCAAAACACATCACAACGTGGGCGGCCTGCCGCAGGACATGCCGTTCGAGCTGGTCGAGCCGCTGCGCTATCTGTTTAAAGATGAAGTCAGGCTGGTGGGCGAGGCGCTCGGGCTGAGCGAGGAGCTCGTGTGGCGGCAGCCGTTCCCAGGTCCCGGCCTGACCGTGCGCTGTCTCGGGGAGGTGACGCGCGAGCGTGTGGAGCGATTGCGGGCGGCAGACAAGATCCTGTTGGAGGAGTTATCCGGGGCGGGATATTTGGGAAAAGGCGCGCAGACCTCGCAGGCCTTTATGGTTTTACTGCCTGTGCGTTCGGTGGGTGTGATGGGCGACCAGCGCACCTATCAAGAGGCGGCCGCGATCCGCGCCGTGACCACCGAGGATTTCATGACCGCCGATTGGGCACGCCTGCCGCACGACCTGCTGGCTCGGGTCTCCAACCGCATCGTGAACGAAGTGAACGGGATCAACCGCGTGGTGTACGATCTCACCAGCAAACCGCCCGGCACGATCGAATGGGAGTGAACATGAATTTCGATGTTGGAGAGGTGTTAAGCCGCGCTGTCCGTCTCACCTGGAGGCACAAGATCCTGTGGATCCTGATTTTGCTGCCCATACTACCCTCGTTTTTTTTCATTCCCCTTTTCATCGCACCCTTGTTCCTTCTCGGTGAAAACAGCTCGCCAACCGCGGAGACGGTCTCCCTGATCGTCCTGTTGTCCCTGATCCTCGTTTTCATCCTGTTCAGCATCCTGTTCAACACCATTTGCATGACCTCGGCCACATTGGGCGTTATCCGCGCGGATCGTGAACAGGGATCGCTGTCCTTCCTCAGTCTGCTGCAGGGCGGCGCGCCGTATTTCGCCCGGGTGCTTGGGACAATCCTGATCGTCGGCCTGGGTATGGGATTGGTTTCTTTCCTCTTTTTTCTGTTTGTGTTCGCTGCGACCCTGGTTACCATGGGCATGGCCGCCATCTGCCTCCAACCGGTTATGATCCTGCTGACCCCGCTGATGTTCCTGATCGTCGGCGTAATGGAGGGCGCGCAGACCGCGGTGATTTCAAAGGATTTGGGTGCGTGGGAGGCGGTGAAGGATGCCCTCCTGGTGGTGCGCTCCCATGTGTGGAAATATATCATCCTCACCCTGATCATTTATTTTGGAAGCATGATCCTGTCCAGTTTCATCACGCTTCCCATGATGATTCCCGTCTTCGCAATCCCGTTTTTGATGGATCCGAGCGCCGGATTGGCGGCGGAAATGATGGTGGGTGTGATGGTGGTCTTTTCGCTCATCTTCTTCCCGGTCATGCTTGCCATTCAAGGCCTGGTGGGGACCTTCATGAAGGTCACCCTGGATATCACCTACCTGCGCCTGGCTTTTCAGCCGGCCTCTGATTCCACCGCCCTCCCCGAGGCAGGCCGGTAGACGGAAAATATCGAGTAGTGTATGATTCGGGGGAAGTTGCCCGGCCGCCCTTTCACCCGCCAGGCAAAGGAGGCGCGATGAACTTCGATTTCGGCAAGGTACTCACCCGTTCCTGGCAGATCATCTGGAAACACAAGGTCTTGTGGATTTTCGGGATCCTCGCCAGCTGCGCCCGAAGCAACGGTGGCGGGGGCAGTGGAGGCGGGGGAAATAGCGGATACTCGACCGGCCCCAATGGGCAGCCCCCGTTCCAAACCGACCAGCTCGAGCAGGGGTTGGAACAGGCCACGAATTTCCTCCGGGACAATCTGTGGATCATCCTTGCATTCATCGTCGGTATCCTCCTGCTCTCCTTTATCTTTTACGCACTGGGCATGATGGGCCGCATCGGCCTGATCAAGGGGACATTTAAAGCGGAGCGCGGCGCGGAGAACCTGGCCTTCGGCGAACTGTGGAGCGAAAGCCTGCCCTACTTCTGGCGGATCTTCGGTTTAAACTTCCTGCTCGGCCTGCTGGTTTTCCTCCTGATCATGCCATTCGTGGTTCTTGGCGTCATCACCGCGGGCGTGGGATTTCTCTGCCTGCTGCCCTTGTTGTGTCTGTTCATCCCGCTCACCTGGGCGGCCATGATCGTGCTGGAACAGGTGCAGGCGGCGATCGTGATCGAGGATCTGGGCCTGCTCGATGGGATCCGCCGCGGCTGGGCCATCGCCCGTTCGAACATCGGACCGATGATCATCATGGGGTTGATCCTGGGCATCGGAGGCGCCCTCGTCGGAGTCGTGATCGCCCTCCCGGTCATTCTCGCCGTGCTCCCGCTGATCCTGGGAATGATCGGTCAAAGCGAATCGTTCGCGCCGGTCTGGATCACACTGGCCTGCTGCCTGGCGTACATGCCGGTGCTGATCCTCCTCAACGGAATCGCCTCCGCCTACATCCAGTCCGCCTGGACTCTCACGTTCATGCAGCTTGCAGGCCCCAAAGAGAACGCGCCTGTCCTCATTGAACCGAATGCGTAAACTCGTCCCCGGCCTGATCGGCCTCGGCCTGCTGCTTAACGCGGCTGAAGCGGTCGGCGCGCGTCAATCCAACCTGGCCTCGGCGACTGTCTATACGGTGGATTATTCCACCTTTCCGACCAGCTCCGCGCTGGTGGACTTCTTCGATTCGCAGGGGATCTTCGCCTCCGGGCTCAAGCCCGAAGCGGTGACGGTGCTGGAGGACGGCCAGCCGCTTCCGGTCGATTCGCTGACCGAGCTGGCCATCCCGCTGCAGCTGGTGGTTGCCGTGAACCAGGGTGAGCCGCTGGACGCGCGCGACCCGACCGGCCTCTCGCGCTTCCAGCGCTTGGCACAGGTGCTGGCTCAATGGGCACAGGCGCGCGCACCCGACCTGCCGGATGACTTCAGCCTGGTCAGCCAGGCCGGCCCGGTGATCAATCACGCCACCGCCACACAGTTCATCGAGGGGCTGAACTCCTTCCAGCCGGATTTCCGCGCCGCCACGCCCAACCTGCAATCCCTGGCGATCGCGCTGGATACGGTCAGCGCGCAAACGCCGCGGCTGGGCATGAAGCGCGCCATCCTTTTCATCACCCCCCACATGGATAATCCCGACCTGGCGGCGGTGATGGATCCGCTCCTCCAGCGCGCCGCGGCATCCGGAATCCGCGTCTTCATCTGGTTCGTGGATTTCGATTTCACCTTCAACACCACCAGCGCGGCCGTGTTCAATTCGCTGGCCATTCAGACCGGCGGGAGCATGTTCTACTTTTCCGGCGCGGAGCGCTTCCCCGACCCGGAGGTGTATTTCTCGCCGCTGCGCCGCATCTACAGCATGACGTACAGCTCGCGGCTGACGACCGCCGGCGAGCACACGCTCAGCCTGCAGGCCAACCTGCCCAGCGGCGCGGTGGCCTCCAATGAATTGAAGTTCACGGTGGATATCCAGCCGCCCAACCCCATCCTGATCACCCCGTCCCTGCAAATCACGCGCCAGGCTCCGGCCGACGATCCCTTCAACACGGAAATCCTGCTGCCGACCGAGGAGCAGATCGAGATCATCGTCGAATTTCCGGACCAGCACGAAAGGCCTCTGACCCGCACCACCCTGTACATCGACGGGCAGATCATGGATGAAAACACCGCCGAACCGTTCGACGTCTTCACCTGGGATCTGAGCGGCTATACCTTGAGCGGCGAACACCAGGTCATCGTCGAGGCGGTGGACGTGATCGGCCTGAGCCGCAAGAGCATGGCCATCCCGGTCACGGTGACGGTGATCCAGGCGCCGCGCGGTCCCGCCGCGCTGCTCGCCAGGTACCGCACGCCCATCACCATCGGCGCCGTGCTGATCGCGGGCATTTCCCTGATCATCATCCTGGTGAGCGGTCGCGTGCGCATCCCCTCGCTGCGCGCGGTACGCGAGTCGCGCCGCGCAGAAGCCGATCCCCTGACTCAAACCATTCAAACCGGAACCCCAACGGTCGCTACGGCAGCCGGCACAGCGAAGAAGCGCAAGCCGCGCGCCTCATCCAAAAAAGCCGCCGCTGCGGCGCCAACCAGGGTCGAGGCGCCGGCCTCGTTCATCCGCCTGACTCCGGAAGGCCAACCGGCCCCGCTCGCGCCGATCGACCTCGATCACGAGGAGCTCATCTTCGGCACGGACCCGGTCCAATGCAATCGCATCCTGAGCGACGCCAGCATCTCCTCGGTCCACGCGCGCCTGCGGGCGATGGAGGACGGAGGTTTCCTGCTGCAGGACAACAACTCCATCGCCGGCACCTGGGTGAATTACGAACCGGTCGAGCGCGAAGGTCGCCGGCTTTCCCATAGGGATATGGTACACTTCGGCCAATTAACCTTCAGGTTCACGCTCCGTACTCCGCCTGAGGTCAAGAAACCCACGATCACGATTCTGGCCATCGAAGAATGATCCGTTCCTCACGTCCTCATCTGCACGTCGCGGCACGCAGCCATCCGGGCATGATCGGGAAGAACAACGAGGACCGCTTTTCCGTCTCCGCCTTCCAATTCAGCAAGGAGGACCAGCGGTCCTCCGTATTTGCCGTCGTGGCGGACGGCATCGGCGGGCATCGCGCCGGCGAGGTGGCCGCCGAACTCGCAGTGAGTTACATCAACAAGCGCATTGCGGAAAGCAATGGGAAAAAGCCGCTGGGCATCCTCGAGGAAGCCATTCACGATGCCAGCCAGGAGATCTCCTCGCAATCGGCCGGCAAGGAGGACGAAGAGGGGATGGGCTCCACCTGCGCCTGCGTCTGGGTGATCGAAAACCGTCTGTTCACCGCCTACGTCGGCGACTCCCGCATCTACCTGATCCGCCAGAATCACATCCAGCGCCTGACCATTGATCACACCTGGGTGCAGGAGGCTTTCGAAAAAGGCATCATCACCGCCGAGCAAATGCACGACCATCCGAATGTGCACGTCATCCGGCGCCATTTGGGCGGGGTGAAACTGCCGGATGTGGATTTCCGCCTGCGGATCGAGGATAGTGAAACGGATCAGGAATCCGTGGAAAACCAGGGATTCAAACTCGAACCAAGCGACGTCATCCTGCTCTGTACCGACGGGTTGACCGATCTGATCTGGGACGATGAGATCCTGCAGGTCGTCCGCTCGAACAGGGATTTGAAAACCGCGGTGGACCGCCTCGTGACCATGGCCAACGAGCGCGGCGGGCACGACAACATCACGATCGTGCTGCTGGCGATGCCCAGGCAGGAGGAGATGACGAAGAAGACGCCGGGCATCATCGAGTGGCTGCTCGGCGAGGAATGAACACTACGCGCTGACATCGTACACGAATGGCAGCGGTGGTGAAGCAGGGGGAAGCTCAGTGTGGGGGCAATTCAACATCACCCTACGTGGAATCTTTTCCGGTCTTTTCCCGGTCCAGCCACAATTCGCGGTATTTGCCCC
>VGNF01000068.1 GCA_016866195.1 Chloroflexota bacterium
GGGTGGGGGTCAGCGATGGCGTGTGGGCTCGCGTGGCGGTCGGGGTGCGGGTAAGGGTGGCCGTGCGTGTCGCGGTGCGGGAGGGCGTGACCGTCACAGTCCGAGAGGGTGTGGAGGTGGAGGTAGGCGAGGGGGTAAAGGTGGGAGTGCGCGTGGGGGTTTGCGTGGTCGTGGAGGAGGCCGTCGGCGTGCGGGTGGACGTCGGGCGGGGTGTGCGAGTGACGGTGGAGGTGGCGTTGGCCGCGGTTGTGAGGGAGGGAGAGGCCGCGCGTGTGTTCGTCGAGACTGCGGCGGTATGCGTTGGAGTTCGTGAGGCGGTCGCGGCCCGCGTCGGCGTGCGCGAGGGGACCTGCGTGGGGGTGGCCAACGCGGTGTTGGTCGGCGTGCTGGATGGAAGGGGTGTGAGCGTGATGGTGGCGGTCGAGGTCACGGTCGGTGGATCGCCGGTCAGGAGAAAGGAACCGGAGGTGATCCATTGTGGACCGATGAAGATGCGCACTTCATACCGACCCGGCAGCCACTTTTCCACCGGCTGCCTCCAGACGGAATAGCCCATGCCGCTGCCGGTATCGACATCCCAGGGACGGGTCTCGTAGAATTGCATCGCTCCCTCGCGATACCAGAGCGCCGTCCACTGCACGCCCTTGTCCATCTGTTCGTACGTGAAAAAAGCAAACATCTGCTTGATCGGGTTGCCGAACCGGTCGGCGACCGCGACTGGCCGTCCGTTCTCCATCTGGGTGGAAAATTGAATTTCCCCGATCTTGAGGCCGGGTTTAGGAGTAATGTTCCCGGTAAACAAGGCCTCGATGATCAAAGGGATGGATGGACTGGGGGTGATGGTGGGAGTGGCGGAGGCGGCGGGGGTGGCGGTCAATACAAAGCTGGTTGGGCCGGCGGTCGGAGTCTCCTGCACGGCGAATGTCTGCGCAACGGCCGTGTTGACCACCGGATTCGGCGAAGGTGAAATGGGACTGCGCAATTGTGCGATCGGCCGGGTAATGAACACCACGGCAGCGGCGATCACCAGGATCAGAGAAACAGTGAAGCCGCGTCGGCCGCGGATGCGGCTCTTCTGGCGTGTGAGGTAGTTGACCGATCGGCGTGCTTCCTGCATGGAGCGGATGGCGAAGATGTAACTCAGAACCGCCCCCAGAAGAATGGCTATCCCACCAAGCAGGAACAAATCGAGTGACATTGTTCACCCGATTATATCATTGGGGATTCCGCATTCCGCGCGGCAACTGGCTCGGGGAAGGGATGGAACAACATCGTTTCACCGCAGAGAACGCGCATCGTCCCGACACTTGCACCGAGCGCAAGTACGGTGTGTCCCCGTCTCGGGCCAGCGCCCTCGCGGGGCGAACGGCCTTCGGGAGAGTTCGCAGAGGAGGACCCCGCGTTATTGATGAACTCTGCAGTTGGCTGCCTGAAAAACCTGTGCAGTCGCGGCTCTCCCTGCTCCCGCTTCAGGATGGTTGGGGGGTTTCGACCTCGCGCTGCATTAAAGCCCAAAGCGCCTCGATGTGAACGCGTTCGGTCGGGATCGAGCCGATGGACACACGCACCATCCAGCGCCCATCCAGGATTGCCGGCGTGAGATAAGCCCCGCCGGAACGGTTCACACGTTCGGCCCACCCCCTTGTGTGATCGTCCAGGGCTGCGCCTTCCAGGCCGCGCGGCTCGTGCCGCACGCATACCGTCTGCAGCGGTACCGCTGCAAGGACGCGCCAATCTGCCGTCCCGCGCACCTGTTCGGCCAGCCATTGCGCGTTGGCGAGATCGCGCCTCAGGCGGGCCTGCAGGCCGGCCACCCCCTGGCTGCGGATCAGGCACCAGAGTTTCAAGGCGCGGAAGCGCCGTCCGAGCGGGATGCCCCAATCGCGCAGATTCTTTACGCGCTGATCCACCGCGCTTTGCAGGTAGCTGGGATTGGTGCTCATCACCCGCACGAGATGTTCGGGATCCCGGACGTAGTACAGCGAACAATCGAAGGCCGCGCCCAGCCATTTGTGGGGGTTGAAGACGAGCGAGTCGGCGCCTTCGATGCCGTCCCACATCCAGCGGCATTCGGGCAGGATCATGGCCGAGCCGGCCAGGGCCGCGTCCACGTGCAGCCACAATCCATGCTCGCGGGCTGTCTCGGCGATGGCGCGAATCGGATCGAGCGCGGTCGTGGTGGTCGTGCCTGTCGTCCCGACCACGGCACAAGGGACCAGGCCGCGCCCGAGATCCGCCCGGATCGCCTCGGCGAGCGCCTCCGGCCGTATGGCGTAATTCTCGTCGGCGGGAATGGAGCGCAGGTTTGCGCGGCCGAAGCCGGCGAGCAGGGCGGCCTTCTCCACGGAGCTGTGGCTGTGTGCGGAGACATACACGATCAGCGGCTTTTCCTGTTCCTGTAAACCGCCGCGTGCCAGCGAGTAACCCGAGGCGCGTTCGCGGGCGCACAACAAGGCAACCAGGGTGCTGGTCGAGGCAGTGTCTTGAATCACGCCGCTCCACGAATCGGACAGGCCGACCATCTGCCGCACCCAGTCGGCCGTCACTTCCTCCAGCTCGGTCAGGGCCGGGCTGGATTGCCAGGACAGGCCGAGCACGCCCAGGCCGGTGCTGAGATAGTCGCCGAGCACGGAGGCCAGATCCCCGTTGCCCGGGAAATACCCGAAGAAGCTCGGGTGCTGCCAGTGCGACAAACCCGGCAGGATGATCGCATCCAGGTCTTTGAAGACCTCTTCGAATGCCTGCGGGTCCTGCGGCGGCGAAGCGGGGAGCTGCGCGCGCACCGCCCCCGGTTCGAGCGATGACTGCACCGGCAAGCCGGCAACGCGGGCTCGGTAGTCGGCGATCCAATCGATCAGTTGATGGCCGACGCGTCTGAATTCTTCAGGGTTCATCGGAGGATCCTTTTTTGCGAGTGGCTAAAAGGATGGGCTTCATCTTCTTACCGCAGAGAGCGCTGAGTTCGCGGAGAAAACAAGCGGGAATCTCTGCCCACTTCGCGTGCTCTGCGGTTCCATTGAATGAAAGCCCACAACCTTAGCCACTTCTCTTTTTTGGGATTATAACTACGATTCCGCGCCGTCGCTTATAATCCTCCGCAGCATGCTTGAATTTGTTCACGAAGAAATGACGCGCGCCGCGCTGGAGGGGCGTTTCAGCCCGCGCGCGCTCGAGATCGTCCTTGCCACCAACCTCAGGCAGGATTCGTGGCGCGGCCTGATCGGCCACGACGAATATCATTATGACAACGGCGCCATCGAGGAATCGGACCGCTACCTGCGCGAACAGCGCGGCTTCCTGCTGGCGGGTCTGCTCACGCCCGGGATCCTCTCCTCCTGGATCGCGTTCGGCCGCCTGACGCACACCGCGCAGGATTTCTACTCGCATACCAATTACGTCGCGCTGTGGCTGGAGCAGTACGATGGAACGCCTCCGCCGGCTTCGGAGATCGACCCGCTTCGAAAGGACCTGATCGAGGGCGGCCGGCTGCGCTCCGCGCGCATCTACCTGCCGCTGGACGCCCTGTACTTCGTCCCCTTTCTGCGCCGGCCCGTGATGAAACTTCTGCCCGCCGATTCGCACGGGAGGAAAGACCTGGACAGCCCGCGTGAGGGACCGCGCTTCGAGTACGCGCGCGCCGCGGCGGTCAAACGCACAGTCTATGAATTCGAACTGCTGGAGAAGCTGTTGACCCCCGAGATGCTCGCGCGTTTTGTCGATCAGTGACATGCCCCGCTCAAAAAGGACGACCACCGCCTCCTTCGGTTCCCCCGGACGCGCCGGGCATGACGCCTCGGCGTTCTACTCGGCGCGCCTGTATGAGGACCAGCCGCAAACCGACAGCCTGCCTTATCAGGAAAATCCTCCTCCTGCAGAGGTGCTGAATACGGTCATTCACGGATCCTCCGAAACCATGAAGGAACTGCCGGATTCCAGCGTGCATCTGATGGTCACCTCGCCTCCGTACAATGTGGGCAAGGAGTACGACTCAGACATGACCCTCGGGGAATATCTGGCCGTGCTGAACCGGGTCTGGGCCGAGGTGTACCGCGTGCTTGTGCCGGGCGGTCGCGCCTGCATCAACGTGGCCAACCTCGGGCGTAAACCGTACATTCCACTGCATGCGTACATCGTGGAGGACATGATCGAACAGGGCTTTCTGATGCGCGGCGAGGTGATCTGGGACAAGGCGGCCAGCGCCAGCAGTTCCACCGCCTGGGGCTCGTGGCAGTCCGCCTCCAACCCCACCCTGCGCGATGTGCACGAATACATTCTGGTGTTCTCCAAGGGGAACTTCCGCCGCGAGAAATCGGGGCCGCGCAGGGACACGATCGCGCGCGAGGAATTCCTGGAGTTCACCAAATCGGTGTGGACTTTTCTGGCTGAATCGGCGAAAAAGATCGGTCATCCTGCGCCGTTCCCGTTGGAGCTCCCGTACCGCTGCATCCAGCTTTATACCTTTTCGGATGAGGTCGTGCTGGATCCGTTCATGGGCAGCGGGCAGACCGCGCTGGCGGCCTTGAAATCCGGCCGGCATTTCATCGGATATGAGTTGAACGAAGAGTATCTGGAGCTGGCAAGGAGGCGCATTCGCGAAAGGGTATAATCCTGTTCATGGATACGAAAACCAGACTTAACGATTCGATGAAGGACGCCATGAAGAGCGGCGATGAGGTCCGCAAACGCACGGTGCGCATGGCGCTGGCTGCGATCAAACAGGTTGAAGTGGACAAGCAGACGACGCTTGATGAACTGGCCGTGAGCGGATTGATCCAGAAGGAAATCAAGAACCGCCGCGAGGCGATCGAGGAGGCAAAGAAAGCCAACCGTCCGGACCTGGTCGAAGGCAACGAGGCGGAGATCCGGGTGCTGGAGGTCTTCCTGCCCAAGGCCATGCCCGCCGAGGAATTGCGCGCCCTGGTGCAGGCTGCCATCGCGGAGACCGGAGCAGCCGCGCCCGGCGATATGGGCAAAGTGATGAAGATCGTGATGCCCAAAGTAGCCGGCCGCGCTCCGAACGACGTGATCAGCGCGACCGTCAAGGAACTGCTCTCCAAATAATCCCCGTGCAGGGCATTCACCTGGCTTTGCGCGGTTTGGACAATGCAGGATAAATCCCCCGCCTCTCCCGGCCTCCGGGTGTTTCAAATCGTATTGATCGTGGTGGTCAGCCTGGTCTCGTTGGGCGCGCTGACCCTGCCGATCGCGCTTCGATCCACGACGCAATCGCTGGCTGTAGGGGACGTAACCTCGATCGCCATGCAGGCTCCCCGCGATATCGAGTATGTAAGCGAGATCCGCACCGAGGAGGCGCGCACGGCCGCCGAGCGGGCCGTCCTCGACGTGTACAGCGCGCCGGATCCGGCCATCGCGCGCCAGCAGATCGACCGCTATAGCACGGCCATGCAGTACATCACTTCGGTGCGTGACAACGATGACCTGACCATCGATCAGAAGAAATCAGACCTGGTGACACTCAGCGATGTGCGCCTTCCGCTCGAGAACATCGATTACCTGCTGGGCTTGTCGGATGCACGCTGGCAGATTTTGCAATCGGAGGCCTTGCGCGTGCTCGAGCAGGTCATGCGCCGCGCCATTCGGGAGGACGCGGTCGAGACCGAGACCGCCGGAATCCCCGCCCAGATCAGCCTGACGCTGAACGAGCCGCAATCGGCCCTGGTCGCCGAGCTGGTCGCGGCGTTCATCGTCCCGAACAGTTTCTACAGCGAAGAACGCACCCTGGCCGCCAGGCAGTCCGCGCGCGCTGCGGTCAAGCCGATCGTGCAAACCTACAAGGCGGGCGAGACCATCGTGCCGGCCGGCGAGATCGTCACTCCTGCGGACATGGAGGCCTTCCAGCAGCTGGGCATGATCCGCCCCGGCCAGCGGTGGGAGGACATGGTGGGCGCCGTGGCCCTGATCCTGCTGTCCGCCGGCCTGGTCCCGCTGTACTTTTTCCGGCGCAGGCGGTCGGCCGTCTTCAACGACGCGCGTAACCTGGTGGTGATCGCCGCGGTGTTCATGGTGTTCCTGGTCGGCGCGCGCCTGTTCACCAATCGCACCCTTGCGCCATACGGATATCCCTTGCAGGCGGCCGGCCTGGTACTGACCACCCTGTTCGGCCTGGAAGCCGGGCTGGTGCTGTCCATTCCCCTCTGCCTGCTGGCGTCGTATGGATTGTCGAACACCTTCGATCTTGCCCCCTACTATTTGATCTCCTCGCTGGTCGGCTTGCTGGTGCTCGGGCCGGCGCGGCGCTTTTGGGGATTCGTGCGGGCCGGCATCGCCATTTCGCTCTCCGGGCTTGGTGTGCTGCTGGCCTATCGACTGCCGTACTCCGCACCGGACCTGCTGGGCATCGTCCAGTATCTGGGAGTGGTTGCCTTTAGCGGTTTTGCGGCGGCATCCGTGACGCTCCTGCTTCAATACCTGCTTGCGCAATCCCTGGGATTCACCACCCCGCTGCAATTGCTGGATATCTCGCGCCCCGATTCACCCCTGCAACAGTTCTTCCTGCGCAATGCGCCGGGCACCTATCAGCACAGCCTGCAGGTGGCCAACCTGGCAGAACAAGCGGCGGAGAAGATCGGCGCGGATCCGTTGCTGACGCGCGTGGGCGCACAATTCCACGATATCGGCAAGGCATTCAACCCCACCTTCTTCATCGAGAACCAGGTACCCGGCAGCGTGAACAAGCACGATGACATTTCGCCCGAGGAGGCCGCCTCCACGATCATCCGCCACGTGACGGATGGCGTGAAGCTGGCGCGCAAACACCGCCTGCCGCATCGCCTGCACGACTTCATCCTTGAACATCACGGAACGCTGATCACACGCTATCAGTACAACCAGGCCATGGAGGCGGCTGGCGGGGATGTGACACACGTGGACATTGAAAATTTCCGCTATCCCGGCCCGCGGCCTCGATCACGCGAGACCGCCATTTTGATGCTGGCGGATGCCGCCGAGGCCCGCGCCCGCGCCGAGCGGCCGACCACCGATGAGGAACTCGAGGCGCTCGTTCGCAGCGTGATCGCCACGGTGCAGAAGCACAACCAGCTGGACGACACGCTGCTCACGCTGCGCGATCTCAACCTGATCGCCGAATCCTTCGTCACCACATTGCGGGGAACCTACCATCCGCGCATTCAATATCCCAGTGCCAGCGTGCCGGACCAGGACTCCACCATACTCTCCGTGAAAAAAGAGGCATGATTCACATTCAAGGCGAATTCCCCGCGCGTTCGCTCCTCAAGCGCGCCGCGCGCCTGACGTTGGAGTCCGCGAGCGGAGCGAATCCGCCGCGCTCTGCCGCGAAAGCCGATCTGACTATAGTGTTGTCAGACGATGCCAGGCTGAGGGAGATGAACCGCGAGTATCTCGGAATCGACGCGCCCACCGATGTGCTCTCCTTTCCCGCCTCGGATGCGGACCCGGAAACCGGCAGGCGATACCTGGGCGACATCCTGATCTCGATCCCGCGCGCCGCGGCAGGGGCAGAGGCGGCCGGCCATTCGCTGGAGGCGGAGGTGCAATTGCTGGTCGTGCACGGCGTTTTGCATTTGCTCGGGCACGATCATGCCGGGACGGAGGAAAAGGCGCGCATGTGGGCTGTGCAAGCGGAGGTCCTTAAACAACTCGGCCTGTCTCACATCCGCATTTCGGATTTGGAATGAAATCCTTTTTCTCCTCGCGCCTCGACTCCTTTCGTCACGCCTTCCGCGGCTGGTCTCATGTGTTGCGCACCCAGCGCAACGCGTGGATTCACAGTGGGCTGGCGGCGGCCGTTTTGCTGCTGGGGTTATGGCTGCGGCTGCCGGCGCGCGATTGGGCGGTGCTGGCCCTGACCGCCGCGCTGGTGTTCACGGCCGAGTTCTTCAACACCGCCATCGAAGCCGTGGTGGACCTGGCCAGCCCCAAGGCGCACCCGTTGGCGAAGATCGGCAAGGACGTCGGCGCGGGCGCGGTATTGATCTCCGCGCTGGCTGCGGTCGTGATCGGATTGCTGATCCTCGGTCCGCCGTTGTGGGCGCGCTTGAATCCGATCCCTGCTCCATGAGGTGAGCCAATGACTTTATCGTTTCTGTTCGGGACCGTGGGCTCGCCCAGCGGCACGCCAAAGAAACCCGGCGGCTCGGTCGGCGCGATCGATTTCAGCCGCTCGATCGGCCTGGGCGCGCTGGAATTGGGCTGGGTGCAGTCGGTGCGCGTGACCGAGGCCACCTGCGCCGCGATCCAATCCGCCGGCGCGCAGCAGCGCGTGGCATTGAGCGTGCACGCGCCGTATTTCATCAACCTGAACGCGACCGAGGAGGAATGGCCGAAATCGCGCAAGCGCCTGATGGACGCGGCGCATTACGGGTATCTCGCGGGGGCGACGGACATTGTCTTTCACCCGGGATCCTACTTTCAACAGGAGTCCGCCGAGGTTCTCAAGAAAGCCCTCCCTCGCCTGCAAGGCTGTGTCGAGGAGTTGAAGAAGAATGGCGACCGGGTGACCTTGCGCCCGGAGACCATGGGCAAATCCGCCATGCTCGGTTCCCTGGAGGATGCCATCGCCATGAGCCGGGCTGTGGAGATGGTGCAGCCCTGCCTGGATTTTGCCCACCTGCACGCGCGCCCGGGAGACGGCACGATGAACACGCAGGACGAGTGGTCGCTCCTGCTGGAAAAATATGGACGCGAGCTCGGGGACGATGCCCTGAAACGCCTGCACATCCATCTCTCCGGCATCGAGTACGGACCGAAGGGGGAGAAGAATCATCTCCCGCTGGCCGAGGCGGACCTGGACTTCAAAACGCTGTTCAAGGCCTTGAAAGAGTTCGGCTGCAGCGGGCGCATCCTGTGCGAAAGCCCGATCATGGAGGAGGATGCGTTGAAGATGAAGAAGGCTTGGATGAAGGTCAGCGGGGAAAAGGACGGGAAATGAGGCTTGACCGGCCAGGGTCTTCCCCCTACGCCCACTCGCGGAGTATATCCTGAGCGAAGCCGAAGGGCTCGGGATGCTTCGCGAGGGACGATGCGCGCATCACTACGTAGTGAAACAGAGGGACATGACCCCTCCGAGAGCGACACGGCTTCTGTCAAGGATGGTCAATCCGACTGACATCTCCATCTCTATTGTTTGACGTTGTAGCCTCCCTGCTGTACACGTGAACCGAATCTCTCCGCTCCGTGACGGGTACAACACTATCGGGTACACAGGTATAATCACCGCAGGAGATTTCGATGAACACCGTGAGCGTGGACCTGTCACTGGAGCAGATTAAAAAAGCTCTCAAGCGGTTGCCACCAGACGAAAAAATCGCCCTCTGGCGAATGCTTGATGAGGATATCGACCGGGCCGCGATCGCACGCCGTTTTGCGACCAGCGTAAAAACCATCCGCAGAACCTACGCGCACCTCAGTGAGCAGGAAGTCATGAAGGATGCGATCAAGGCAGTGCGTGCAGTGCGGAATGCAAAAAATCGTTCTTGATACGAACGTACTGATTAGTGGAATTATTGCATCGGGGTATTCAGCAATCATCCTGGATGCCATTCGACAGGAAGAAATCCAGCTGGTCACATCTCCTCATCTTATTGAAGAGTTCAGTGAGGTGATTTCAAGACGCCACATCGCCCGGAAATATCCCAAAGCCGCTGAAGAAGCCGAGATACTGCTGGATTTCATCCGCGCCTTTGCTAAACTTACCGAGGGTGTTCCGGATGAAAAGACCATCAGTTCGGACCGGGACGATGATTATGTTCTCGCCTGTGCCCTGGATGAAAAAGTGGACTGTATCGTTTCGGGCGATCCGCACTTGCTTGGTTTGAGGTCCTACAAGGGGGTTCCCATTCTAACACCAAGAGAGTTTGTCGAAACCAGGCTCAAATAGAAGGGAATGATGGACCCCATCTATGCTCTGTATATTCGAGGGTTGACCGCAGGTCTCCATAAGTTTATTCTCAAATCACTTGAGGGTTGAGACTCGCGCCCGAGGGTTGACCGCAGGTCTCTTTTGGCTTGGGGGGATTATAAGACTGTCATTGAGAGTTGAGACCTTCGGTCCATTAGGGCGCAGGTCGGCCCACTCGCGGAGTCTATCCTGAGCGGAGCCGAAAGGCTCGGGGTGCTGCGCGAAGCCCTTGCGCCAGCGGGAGCGAGCATGCGAGTTGCATCAGGTATAATGCATTATTGAGGCATGTCATGGAACAGATCACCATTCAAGTTAAGAATAAACAAAAAGCACAGGCGTTGATCAACTTCCTGAAAAACCTGGATTTTATCGAGAAGGTAACGACAGGAACAGCGTCCCTGCCTTCCATGGATCAATCTGACGAGGATGAGTTCTTTGCACTCGCCGGTCTTTGGGCCGGACGTGAGATCACCTCCGATTCTGTCAGGCAGAAAGCCTGGCCGCCGCGCGCATGATCCTGTGTGACACCAATATCCTGATTGAATTCTATCGGAATAATCAGGAGGTGGTTGCGAACCTGCAGGATGTCGGGCTCGCAGAACTTGCAGTGAGTATGATCACTGTGGGCGAGTTGTATTTTGGGGCCAGAGACAGACAGGAATTACAAATAATGAAGAAGCACCTTGCGAAATTGAAACAAATTTCAGTTGACGCGGATGTGTCCGAGATCGCCGTCTCTTTGCTTGAAACCTATACACTCAGCCATCGGTTGAGCCTTCCCGATGCGCTCATTGCGGCTACAGCTCTGCATCATGGGCTGAGTCTATACACGATTAATATCAGGGATTTTCGCTTTATTGAAGGGCTTTCGCTTTATAACAAGTAACAGGACGGCAGACCATTGACCATGGTGTTTTGACTTAGACGATTTCCAACTTCATCATAAGCGCCGCCCTGAGCAGGTCGAAGGGTCTCCCGACCTCGGCGCAAAGTCAGCCCGCCCCGGTGGTCGGGCCGGGGGAGACTTTGCAGGCCACCATTACTTGCAACTCCGACCTGCGCGTGGCGGAAGTCCGCAAGTTTTGCAAGTTGGACGAGTCGAGCGAGTCGCTGATGCGCTCAGCCATGAATCAGATGAACCTCTCCGCGCGGGCGTACACTTGCACCTGCGCTGCAAGTGCAGGTGTCACCGCATTTTGAAATTAGCGCGCACGATCGCGGATCTGGGCGGGAGTGAGTGCATTCAGCAGGCGCATTTGGCGGAGGCATTACAGTAAAGGCCGAGGTTGATGGTGGGGTGAGTGTCTATAAAACAAGGTTATACCGCATTCGGTCAAAATTGCGCTTTTTTAGAAGGCGGAAAGCGCAATTTTTGACCGTGGGCATTATAGAAAACGAGCATGGGCGGCTTAGATATCTTCCTTCGCCAGCAATGGGAGAGGTTTAGTATAGGCGCCAAGCACCATGATGGTGCTGGTTCGGATCATCCCCGGAACTCCCGTGAGTTTTTCGTATAAAATCTGCCGCAGGTGCTCTTTGTCTCTCGCCCAGATCCGCACAAAGGCATCCACCTCGCCGGTCAGGGTTTGAATTTCAGTCACTTCTTCGATCTTAAGCAAGGCTTCCACGGCTTCGCTGATTTCCACCCGCTGATCCAACGTCACTTGAACCAGACAATTCAAAAGATAACCTAGTTTTGCAGGATTAAGGATGGCGGCATAGCCCTCGATGACGCCCGCCTCTTCCAGTTTTCGAATTCGATCCCGAACCGTTCCGTGCGGAATGCCAAGTTGTTTGCTCAATTGAGTTAACGGGAGTCTGGCGTCTGCCTGGAGGCCATGAAGGATTTTTATGTCTATGTTATCCAAGTTGTCCATGCCACATCCAATCGCTTGACTTTTATTTTCCAGTTTGATAGAATTACGAAAAACTGGCAGAAATTCCGTAATTATTATACCAATTCTGCAAATATACCACAATTTTATAGGTGAAATAAGCAGTCAAACAAAAATCTGAACCAGCTCCCCGGTTTCGAGGTATCGAAAATTGGACATTATCGCCTCCAAGTATCGCGAAGAAAATAGAAGCGCATTTTCCTCCTTTCGAATCCGAATGTATCTATCCGCGCCCAGCAGCCGCCTGCATGGGCGCGTTTGTTTGAATATGTCAATTTCGCAAAAAGGAGACGCTCATGAAACAAAAACTGTTGTACATTTTGGTTCTGCTGGCCGTGCTGGTTTCGGCGTGTGGAGGCAACGGCAAAGGCGGAGATATCATGCTCCGCGTTGCCTGGTCGGGCAAGCCCGACACGCTCAATCCCGCCTACGCGTTCTTAGGCGAATCGTATACCATCTTCCATTTGATCTACAACACACTAACCACGCAAGCCGCCGATGGTAGTTATGTTGGGTCGCTGGCAAAAGACTGGTCGGTATCTGACGACGGTCTCACCTGGACCTATCATCTTAAGGAAGGGGTCAAGTGGCATAACGGAGAACCGCTGACTGCCGATCAAGTCGCATGGGCGATCAATGCCATCATGAATGATCCTGAAGGCTGGGCGACATTATCGAGCTACACGGCAGGCTTCACTGAAGTGACCGCGCCGGACGACACGACTGTCGTAATCGTCACCGAATATCCCATCGGCAACATGGATTACCGCGCCTCGTACCTCTATGCCTTTTACCAACCCGACTTCGAAGGCTTCACAACAGCCGAGGAGTTGCAAAATTTTGGGAACGACCAACCTGTTGGCACGGGACCATTCAAATTCAGGTCGTTTGACAAAGACACGGGCGTTGTAATCCTAGACGCGAACAAGGATTATTTTGACGGCGCACCTAAAATTGGCAGCATCAGTTTCCAAACCTACGACAACGCAGACGCCATGGTGCAGGCGCTCAAGGTCGGCGAGGTTGACATGCTCACAAGCGTACCCGCCAGCGCCTATGAAACGGTGAAGGGATTCGAGAACGTAAAGACCACTGCGGCGCCGAACTACTATTTCTACGAGTTGATCATCAACACCGTGGATCCAAACAACGATCCCGCCCCAAAGACGAATCCAGCGCTGGCCGACCCTGCCGTGCGTCTGGCGATGGCGCATTCCATCAACAAGCAGGATTTCGTGGAAATCGTCTTCCAGGGATTGGCTCAACCCGCCTCAACAATCATCGGACCGGCCATGGGCGGCGGCTTCTGGCACAACGCCAATATTAAAGACGTTCCCTTTGATACCGCCGAGGCTGGCCGTGTCCTGGAGGAAGCGGGCTATGTTCTCGGAAGCGATAACGTGCGCGCCAAGGGCGACCTGCGCCTGGAATTCCGCTTGCAATTCCCCACCACCGAGTCTGTGTACGCCCGCATGGCGGACATGATGGTGGGTTGGTTCCAAGAGGCGGGCATGAAGCTCAACGCCGAAGCCATTGACGAAGACAGCCTCGTTGCCGGGACGACGGGTGTGGGCGATTACGATCTCATCATCTGGAGTTGGTGGCCCGATCCCGATCCTGACTTCATCCTCAGCGTGCTGACCACCGACCAATTTGTGGAAGGCGGCTGGAGCGACAGCGGTTATCACAACCCCGAGTATGACCGACTCTACCTCGATCAACAACAACTTGTGGACAAAACCGCGCGGCAACAGGCGATCTGGAAAATGCAGGAGATGGTCTTCAATGACAAGCCTTACATCCCGCTTGTTCATTGGGACATGTTGCAGGCATATCGCTCCGACCGCTTCACAGGCTTCATCGTATCCTTGCGCGGGATTGAAGGCGCAGAGTCGTTGCTGAATGTTGAGCCTGTAAAGTAGCGTTACTTTCTTTTTCATCTTTCCTCTTTCATTCCGTCAAGGCTTGGGTGAAAGAGGAAAGTTTTTGTAACCGAATCAAACATCCTCGATGAGTCGACGCGCTTACATTCTCCGCAAAGTAGGCATGTCGTTGGTGACGATCCTCGTGGTATTCGTCATCAACTTCATGTTGTTTCGCGTCCTGCCAGGCGACCCCGTCCGCTCGGTGATCGGGCGCAACGTCCGCATCACGCCAGAGGTTCAGCAGGCGCTGCGCGAACAGTTCGGACTCGACAAACCCGTCTTCCCCGATCAACTTCTTGACACCTTCGGTCAATGGTTGCGCGGCAATCTCGGCGTTTCATGGTCTTTGCGAAGACCTGTCAGCGAAGTGTTGATGTCGAAGTTGTGGAACACCGTTTTGTTGATCGGCTTGGGACAAATCCTCGCGATCATCCTCGGTGTGTTTCTTGGTTTGATGGCAGGCTGGAAGCGCAAGACTCCCATTGACGTTGCCGCGCTCACCTTCTCGTTGGTCGCCTGGGCGATTCCCACGTTTTGGCTGGGAATCATTTTGCTCGCGGCAGGCAGCGCCTGGTTCGGTCTGCCCACCGCAGGCATCGTCAGCCCAGAGAATACGGGTAAGCCGCTGATCACCGTCCTGCCCGATCTGGCGCGTCATCTCTTCCTTCCGACATTGACGCTCACCAACA
>VGNF01000069.1 GCA_016866195.1 Chloroflexota bacterium
AACAGCCGTACAAGGCGGATACGCCCATGGGGGTGGCGGTGAAACACATCACCGACCCGGTGCCGGAGATTCTCAAGGTGCTTCCCTCCCTGCCTGAGGATGTGGATTCGGTCATCAAAACCGCACTGGCCAAGGATCGGGAGAAGCGCTATACCAGTCCGACCGACCTTGCACGCAGTTTGAACCTGACCGCGTTTGGACATGACGGGTCGGTGGCGCCTTCTTCTGGAAGTGGTCGCCGCCGGGTGAAGGCTGCCTCGGGTGGAGGCCCGGTTCGATTGGGTTGGATCTTGGGGGGTGGAGCCCTTGTGCTCGTGCTTGTGGGCGGTCTTCTCTTCCGCGGGCAAATCATGGCATTCGTCCTGCCGCCTACGCACACCCCGACTGCCCTGCCAACCTCTACCGAGAAGCCCGCGACACCCACCACGCAGCCGACCGAAACTGCCCTGCCGACCCTCACGGAAATTCCCCTGGCGCCCTACTGCTCGCCCGATACATTGGAAGTACCCATCCCGAAAGTGCTTGAAACGAACATCACCTGCATCACAAAAATTCCGTACACCACGGTTTCCATTCCGCCGGACGCGACTTATGAATCGCTCAACAATGCGATGACCTGTGACATCGCGGAGATCCGCGATGAAGACGTCCTGGTCGCCTGCACCGGCCAGCAGCTGTACTCCTACAAGCTCAAGGTGTGCAACCCGCAGCCGGAGCTTCCCAGTTCGGAGGCGGGACGCTGCCCGCAAGACGCCGGTTATTTTGAAGCCAACCAGTGCTGTGTGAAACCCCCGGCAGCGGATGCCGGGTGTGTGGAGTTCCAGGTCGACATGAAAAGCTGCGGAGGCTGATTGGTGTCGGGCGCGGAAGCGCCCGATTTTCTTTTCGTAAAGCGGGGATGTTACAATATTTTCATGGGTACGTTGTACCTGGTCGCGACTCCGATCGGCAACCTGGAGGATATGAGCCCGCGCGCTGTGCGGATCCTGCGCGAGGCGAAGTTGATCGCGGCCGAGGATACGCGTCATACCGGCCTGCTGCTCAAACACTTTGGAATTCCCACTCCCATCACAAGTTATTTCGAGCACAATAAGCTGAACAAGCTGGACCGGATCCTGGCGGCGCTGGCGCAGGGCGATGTGGCGCTGGTTTCGGATGCCGGCACGCCCGCGGTCAACGACCCCGGACAGGAATTGGTGCGGGCTGCCCTTGCCTCGGGCTACGACGTCCGGCCGGTGCCCGGTCCCTCGGCGCCGATCGCAGCCCTGACCGTCTCCGGCCTGCCCACCGATTCCTTTCTGTATCTGGGTTATCTGCCGCATAAAGCTGCCGAGCGGCGCAAGGCCGCAGAGCGGGCCGCGGACCTGCCGTACACGCTGCTCTTCCTGGAATCCCCCTACCGAATCCTCGAATCTCTCGAAGACCTGCTCGCCGTGCTGGGGAATCGCCGGATATGCGTCGCCCGCGAGATGACCAAGATGTTCGAGGAATTCTGGCGCGGGACGATCAGCGACGCGGTTGCATATTTCAAATCCCAGTCCCCGCGCGGCGAGTTCACTTTGGTGATCGAGGGAAAGCCGAAGGATGAAAAGCTGAAGTGGGGGCGGGATGAACTGCTGAAAGCGGTCAGGAAGGAACTGGCGCGGAAAAAATCCGCGAAAGAGATTTCCTTTGCCCTGGCTTTAAAAAGCGGTTGGAATCGACGTGAAATTTATACTTTAATCAATTCAATGAAATCCTAAGTTCTAATTTGATTTTAGACATCAATGAGTATAATGAGCTGAACCGCATTTCGTTTCCGAGACTTTGTGTTTTGTTCCATATTAACTAAATATGGTTTCGTGAGATAGGAGCGAAAATTGACAAGAATTACCCCTCAAAACTATCCACGTATAGAAGATAAAGATAGTAATTTCTCTGGATGCCTTGACGAGACAACTCTTGTGCCGCATACACACAAAATACCGGTGGAAGAACTCAAAAAGTTGATATTCACTGCAATTAGCAATGCTAACAAGAAGTCTGGTCGGCAAATACTAACATTGCCAGCCGATATTACAAAAGAAGAATCCGTCAAAATCTTCAAAAGGGAAGGGCAAGAATTATTTGCATACTTCAAGAAGTATGTTAGCGACCCTGCAGCTACAGCCCACCAGCTTTTTAAAAAACACTATAGGGATGTTGGCAGGGAGCATTTTCGTATACGTACACTCCAAAAAGAGCGAATGAATTCAGGGTGGCGTTATCAATTTCTGGCGCTTGATTGTGCCCAACGGTCAAGGAGGTTCATTAGCGTCTCGGATATTGGCGCGGCGGAGGGGGATTTTAATGCAGTTATTGCTTTTCGGAAAAAAGGATTCCAGCCATTGAGCATATATGTGTCGGTGAAGAATAGAAGTAATACGATGGGTGGACAGGATTGGCCTAAAGCTATACATGCATTAGAAGCTTATGCAATTGGAGATAAAAATCGAATAGGGCCGTACTGCTGTGTTTTTGGAATTGCAATGGATAGAGGGGAGAGATACATCAAAGTAGAAAGAAAGTCAGGGAGACCGTATTCGGTCAACACTGAGATTTGGCTTTCTGATTTCTTCTGGCCGTTCTTTGCCAATTATGGTTATGAGGAAATTATGCAGGTAGTCTTGAGAGTTCTAATAGATGTATCTTCACCGGAGTTGCTTGCCTCGCAGATTGAAATACCTGACGAACTGCTTGAATCTTTTGGGGATTCTTGTAAGGCGGCCAACCTAATAGATGATGATGGAAATTTTCATGATCCTTACCGATTGGTTGAGTTCTTTTGTGAGAAATGAAAATCATGGTGCCTTCTAAGATTGTAAAATCCAATTCAAAAAGAGTACAAGAAACTCAAACGTCAATATTACGCCGGACCACCCTTTCAAAAGCCGGTACTACTTGCACTATCATTCATGGAGATAGCCGGGAAGAATTGTTAGCTTATGCAGGAAAGGTCGATTTAATTATTACTTCCCCGCCTTACGCCGATGCACGACATAAACACTACGATAGTATACACCCCGATAAGTTCGCAGAATGGTTTATGACCTTTCATGAGCCTTTTTATCGAGCTCTTAAGCCGACAGGAAGTCTAATTCTAAATATTAAGGATAAAGTTGTAGATGGTGTTCGACATCGCTATGTTTGGAAAACTATTGAATTATTGTGCCAAAATGGGTGGCACTCGATTGACGATTATTTGTGGTACAAACCGAATCCGATGCCAGGATTTTGGCCGACACGGCTACGTGATGGATGGGAATATTGTTTTCATCTGGCAAAATCTAAACGGCCCTTTTTTAATCCAGATGGAGTGAGGAAACCAATTGGTGAATGGGTCGACTCGAGGTTGAAGAATTTGGGAAAAAATGACCTAAGTCGTCACAACTCGGCAAATGCGAGTGGATTCGGTAGAGATTTGTCAAAATGGGTTGGCAAACAAACAGTGTTGCCTTCCAATGTACTCTCTTTAGCGCTTGTCGGTAAGAATAAGGGACACCCCGCAGTTTTTCCGGTGGACCTCCCGTTATTCTTTATCAAATTACTTTCCCCCGAAAACGGATTTGTTGTTGATCCCTTTTCTGGTAGTGGAACCACAGGAATTGCCGCGCTTTCCTCGGGTAGGTCTTGTATATTGATTGATAATAATCTTGTGTACTGTGAAGAGGCTGTTAGGCGAATACAGGAGGAAGTAGCGGCTACTCCTAACGAGGTTAAATTTGAGAAACATCAGGTTATGTATCAACTAAAGTTCATAAAAGAGCAGCAAAAGGCTAGGCGCTAAATTGTTGATCACTCGGAACATCAGAAGGAAACTGAAATACACGGGGGAAATAATGCAAAGATCTGGCCAAATTCGTTAGGATACGAATATCATGAATCTCGATGATCTCGATTACTTCAAGAAACTCGATACGCTGAACATGCTGGCTGAGATCGACACCCTGCCGGATCAGTTGCAGGCTGCCTGGGAATTGGGAGCCTCCCAGCCTCTGCCAGACCTGCCTCGCGTCCGATCCATCGTCATTGCCGGGGTGGGCGGCTCTGCCATTGGCGCAGACCTGGCTGCCGCCGCGGTCGCATCGGACCTGCGGGTGCCTGTGATCGTTCATCGCGACTACGGCCTGCCTGCGTTCGCGAAAGGAGGCGAGGTGCTGGTGGCGTGTTCCTCCCACTCCGGGAATACCGAAGAGACATTGGATTCATTCGAGACCGCGTTGAGGAATCAATGCAGTCTGGTGGCGATATGCACCGGCGGTGAACTGGCTCAGCGCGCAAGCGCGAAGGGCATCCCAGTCTGGCGTTTTCATCATAGCGGTCAGCCGCGCGCGGCAGTCGGGTATTCCTTTGGCCTGTTGATGGCATTGTTCGCACGGCTTGATTTGATCCCGGACCCGTCGAAGGAAATTTCGGAGGCGGTCGCCGCGATGAAGAAGTCCCAGGTTCACCTGAAGGCCGAGGTTCCGGCGGCGAAGAATCCCGCCAAACGCTATGCCGGCCAGCTCGTCGGGCGCTGGGTGACGGTGATGGGCGCGGGCCGGCTGGCTCCGGTGGCGCGCCGCTGGAAGGGACAGATCAATGAGGTGGCCAAGGCCGGCGCCAATTTCGAATTCCTCCCCGAGGCAGACCACAACACACTGGCAGGCACGCAAAATCCGCAGGAGACGCTCAACGCGCACACCATGACCATGTTCCTGCGCGCCCCATCCGATCATCCGCGCAACCGCCTGCGCTCGGATCTGACGCGTGAAGCCTTCATGCTCGAAGGATTGAACACGGACTTCGTCGAAGGGCGCGGGAAATCCCCGCTGGCTCACATGTGGACCCTGATCCTGTTCGGAGATTATGTCGCGTATTACCTCGCGATGGCGTACGGTGTCGATCCGACCCCCATTCAAGCGCTGGTGAATTTCAAGAATTCGATGGCACATACGAGGTAGAAACGTTTCTGTTTTCCCAAGAGGGGCTGAGAAGCGAAAAAGAAATGTCGTTGATTATTGATTCCCCAATTTCGGTCAGCGCAATCGGGCAGACGGTCCGCGATGGCTGGGTCTGGGAGGTTTTGTTCCCCACCGTTTCATAAACCATTCCTCCCCCGCGTCTGTGCCCCTACGGGGTGCTACGCGAGAGGAGGAATTCAGGGAGGAGATCAGTTGCACTTGATCCCGCGCAGCGGATCAAGTCTCTTCGTAGGCATGGGATTGCAGCAGCATGTGGAAGCGGTGGTCCTGGCGCAGGGGGTCGAGATCCGGGTCATGCTGCGCCCAATTGGCATAGGAGGGATTGTCCTCGATGGCGGTTCGCAGGAGTTCAAGCGCGCGTTCCGTGTTGCCGCAGATCGCCTCGAGGCAGGCCTGGTTGTATTCATTCTCCTCCGCGTACACATCCTTCAGGGCCCCCTCGATGTGCTTCTGGGCCAGGTCGGTCAATCCCATTTTGCGGTAGTGACTGCCGAGCGAGGCGTTCGCCAGGGTGTGATCCGGTTCCATCATCAGCACCTTTTGGAAGGCCTCCACAGCCTCCTGGTCGCGCTTCACCGCGGCATACATCAGTCCCAATTGATAGAAATAGGACGGCCGGGTCGAGTCGATCGCGATCGCCTGCTGGTAGCAGGTGATGGCATCCTTGAATTGCCCGAGGGTCTTGTACAATCCGCCCAGCGTATCCCAGGCAAAGGCGTTGCGGGGATTGATCTCCAGTGTACGCTTGAAGCGCGCGATGTCGATCTGGATCGAATTGACCTCCGCCGCGGAAAGTTCCACCAGAGGATACTCCACCTGCGCGTATTCCACCGACTGGGGTTCGGTCACTTCAACCGAGTCAAAGTGGCCGGCTTCGCCTGTTCCTACTTCCTCCAGCTGTGCCGTTTGATCCTGCATTTGGGTTTCCTCCGATTCCTCTTCCTCATACGACGATGAAGGATCGATGAAATCCGACTGGGTTTCGATCGTCATGAGAGGCTCGATCCCGATCGAGGGGGAATCTTCGAACGCCGGCACATCGGATTCCCCCGCGAGCGCCGCGTCTGATGGAGCTGCATCATTCCCTTCACCGGCAGCCTCATCCAACAGGAAAGGCCAGGTTGAGGTGACCGATTCGCCCATTTCATCGCGGAGGGTCCCGGCCTCTATTGGCGGAGGTTCCTGCGCAGGATTTGTTTCATCCAATTCCAGCGGAATCCATCCCTCCTCCAGGCTCAGGTTCACATCGTGTACCAGCTGTTGCTCTTCCGAGAGGACAGCCTGGGACTGGGTTGCCGGGTCGGGTGGTACGAATCCCTGATCGAACCATTGCAGGTTCAGCGGCGGATCCGCCTGTTCCAGATCGTCGTTTGGATCCGGATTGGATTCTTCCTCCACATCCACCCTTTCCTCTCCCTCCAGGATCGCCTGCAGATTGATGGCCGGCAGGGAATTGAACAGGGGATGCGTCGCCTCGCGGCTGGCCTCTTCGCGCAGGTCGTCCTGACGCGCGTCGAGTTTGTCCGCCTGTTCGAAAGCCACCAACGCGCCGTGATAATCCTTGACCTGGCGGTACAGGATTCCCAGACGGTTCCATGTGATCGCCCGTTCCTTGGCATCGGTCAACAGTTCGATGCTGCGATGATACAGATCGATGGCGTCCTCGTATTTTCCCGTCTGCACAAAGGCCAGGGCCATGTTGCTGTACGGCCGGCCGAATTTGCGGTTCAACTGAATGGAACGCGCATAGGCATGGATGGCGGGTTCGTAGGCGCCGGTCAGGTAATACAGGTTCCCGAGTTCGTTCCAGAATTCATGTTCGCTCATGGCATCCTCCGCATCACAAGACATAGTTGGATTTCTTTTCCATGTACAGGTTGCCCAGCAGGCCGTAATGCGAACGCAGGGACAGCGTGGCGTTGTCCGGATCGAGCTCATCCGCGGTTTGGTAGGCTGCGATCGCATTGGCATAATCGTTCAACCGTCGGTACACATTTCCGAGGCGGTTCCAGGTCACGGCCTTGTCCTTGTCCGATTCGAAGAGTTCGATGCTGCGTTGGTAGAGCAGGATCGCCTCGGCAAAGCGGCCTTTCTGCACGTAGGCCAGGGCCAGGTTGCTGTAAGGCCAGGCGAACTGGCGGTCCAGTTCGATCGCCCGGCCATAGGCGGCGATGGCATCCTCCAGCGAGCCCGAGTTCAGATACACGTTGCCCAGTTCGTTCCAGACGTGAGTGTTCTGCGTGTCCATGGCGATGCGCACATCGCCGCTGTCGCTGACTTTGGTGAGCGGAACGGCGGATTGCAGCCCCTCCATGTGATCCGTCAATAGACTCACCGGCTCGGCTGCGTCCTTCAGGTATTCCTCATAGGCAGCCTCGTTCGCTTGCGATTGAACCGCCTGCGGCACCGGCGATTCCTCTAGAGTAGCGGTCACGGTACCGGCCTCCGCCCGGGTTTCAGTCTCGGCAGGGGTTTCATCTGCGGGAGGTGGTTGGAGGCTTTCCTTTTTTATTGTGCGAACAGGCTGCGTATCCTCAAGTGTGGAGGGATCCACGATGGGTGTGGATGTATAAACCGTGTAGGCCTCGGCGGTTTCCAGAGTGGTAGTGGATGTATCGAGGTTGACCTCCATGGCCGCCGCGGGCACAATGGCTGACTCCTCCTCGGCCGGGGCGGCTTCCTGGGAATTTGTCATTTCAACCGCCTCGGCCGCAGACTCGCCGGAAGGTTCGGCTTCGCCAATGGCTGCAATTTCCTCGACGATCGGTTCCACATGTTCCTCGGTGGCTGGCACCTCCTCCTGCAGATCCTCATACGTGGGTTCCTGCGCGCCTTCATCCGCCAGACCTTCCTCTTGAAGCCAGGCAGGCAGGGGTTCGGATTCCTGAGGCGGGATTGCCGCCACAACAGTCTCGGCAACAGGCAATTCTGCTTCCGGATTCACCGTTACTGTGATTTCCACAGCTTTGATCTCCTCCTGTTTTTCTTCGACAGGAGAGGCATCGGGTTCTTCAGTCGGAGCCTCAGGCATTGCCGGCTCAACATGAGCTGACGCGATTGTCTCCGGCTGAAGCGGGAGCGCTGATTCTGCTTCCACCGCTGCAGGGGTCTCGGCGATCCTTACCCGGTCCATGTCCATCCCGGCCAGCACTTCCTCGGGAGCCACCACGGTGTCCGATGCCGGAGTTTCATCCAGCTTGTCTTTGAAACCGGTGTTCTCACCGTCTAGCTCATCGGCTTTTTGGAAGGCTTGGAAGGCGTTTTGATAATCGCTGAGTTTGCGGTATGCGTTGCCCAGGCGATTCCAGGAGACAGCCTTGTCCCTGGCGTCCGGGAACAGATCGATACTGGCCAGAAACAGCGGGATCGCGTCCTCGCATTTTCCCAGCGTGACCAGCGTGAGCCCGAGGTTACTCAACGGCCACCCGGCCCTGGGGTCCAGTTCAACCGCATGGGTGTAGGCAACGATGGCTTCATCGTAGGCGCCGGCCTTGAAGTGCGCGTCGCCGAGGTCAACCCAATTCTGTGCATGATCCGGATCGATCTCCGCGGCGTGCTGGTAGGCCTGCACCGCCTCCTTGAGGTGATCGTCGCGATCGAAGATGTTCCCCAGTCGAATCCATGGATTGATGAACTGGTTGTTGAAATCGACGTTCTTCTTCTGGTATTTCAGGATTGCATCGAAAATATTGCCGAGGTCCTTCCAGAATTCATAGTCAGACATATCTACCTCCATGTGGTTACGGGTTGACCGGGTTCAGCCGGCATAGATATTGCCCAGCAGGCTGAAGCGGGTGCGCGTGAGCAGCGAGGATTTTTCATTGGATAGCGCGATCGCGTTCTGGTAGGCTTGCTTGGCATTGTCGTAATCGTTTATTCTGCGATACACATTCCCGAGGCGGTTCCAGGCCACGGCCTTGTCCTTGTCCTCGGAAAACAACTCGATGCTTTTCAGGTAGAGTGGCACGGCTTCTGTGTAGCGGTTGAGGAAGACGAGCGCCATGGCCAGGTTGCTGTTCGCCCAGCCGGAGGCAGGGTCGAGCTTCACCGCCTTTTCATAGGAATCGGCCGCCTCCGCATAGGAGCCGGCTTTGAAGAACAGATTGCCCAGTTCGATCCACACCTGGGCGTTCTGTGAGTTCGGTTCGGTGTAGGCCAGGTCCATGGTGCCGCGGCGGCCGGCGTTTTCCGGGTCCAGCGCGTCGGCCTGTTGATAGGCATGCAGGGCATTCTCGTAATCGTTCAGATGACGGTAGATGTTCCCGAGGCTGTTCCAGGCGGCCGCCCGCTCGGGGACGGTCTGAAGCAGGCTGAGGCTGCGCTGGTAGAGCAGAATGGCTTCGGCGTACTTGCCGAGGGTCAAGTACGTGAGCGCCAGGTTGCTGTACGGCCAGCCGAAGGAGCGGTCGAGCTCAATCGCCTTGTTGTACGCGCGAATGGCTTCCTCGTAATCGCCTTCCTTGAAGTGGATGTTGCCCTTTTCGTTCCAGACGGCGGGATTGGTGGATTCAGTCAATTCCTCTCCGGCTGCGGCAAGTTCCTCGAGGTCCTTCTCGTCCTCGCCGTGTTCCGGTTGGAGGGGGGCCTCGGTCACCGGATTGGAATACGGTGAAGAATTCGTTCGCATGGGAACCTCCTCTGTGGATGCCGAACCGCTGGCAATTTCCAGGGATCCCGGAGAATCCGCGGAATCCTTTCGAATGACTTTGCCGAGGAACAGCCAGGCCGGTGCGGACGCGTCCGCTTCCGGCGGAGCCGGTAAAACGGTCTCTGCACTTATGCGGGGTGCAGGTTGTACGACGGACGTGTGATGCATTGGTTCGCCCTTTGCGGCCGGTTCAGGTTTTGCTTCGACGGCGACAGGAACCGGCACACTGCCCGCATGTCCGTTGATTTGATCTGCCATGCGATAAGCCTGGAGCGCGTTTTCATAATCGCTGGTGGCGCGGTAGAAATTGGCCAGTTGGTCCCACGCCATGGCCTTGTCGACATCCTCTGTAAAAAGCTCCAGGCTCTTGCGGGAAAGAGCGATGGCCTGCGTGTGATCGCCCAGCCGTGCATATGCCAGGGCGAAAATGCTGTACGAGCGGGGACAGCCTCGGTCGAGCTCGCTTGCTTTCGTAAATGCCTGGACTGCCTCGGTATAGGATTCGTTTCTGAGGTGCAACAGACCGAGATCGTTCCACGCCTGGCTGTTGCGCGGATCCACATGCAAAGCCCGTTGATAGGCCTTGGTGGCATCGCGTGTCCGTCCCTGACGGCAGTAGACATCCGCCAGCCGCAGCCAGGGCAGGATGAACTGTTTGTTTGCCTCGATGGCCTTCTGATACGCCGCGATTGCATCCACATCGCGGCCGACGCTCGCATACGCATCTCCGAGGCCGGCCCACGGCTGGGCCAGGGTTGGGGCATATTCGATGGCCTTGCGATAGGCGGTGATGGAATCGTCCAGGTAGCCGATGCGGTAGAAGACGTTTCCGAGTCCGCACCAGGCGACCGGATCTTTCTGATTGTGTTCGAGCGTCTTTTGGAAGGCGAGCATGGCCTCGTCGTTGCGCATGATCTTCATGCACAGATTACCGAGGTTGTTCCAGACGAAGATCTGTTCCGGCGCGAGGCGGATGGCTTGTTTGTAATCGTCGATCGCCTCGTCGTGCCTGCCCTGGCTGGATTTCACGAGCGCGATGGCGTTGTGGCATTCGGCTTCGAACCAGTTATCCTCCAGGCGCACAGCCGCCTTCAGCGCCTCCTGCAAAAAGCCCATGGCCTTTTCGAAGTCTCCTTTGCGCCAGTGCAGGACGCCAAGAGTGAGCAGCAGGTCGGCGCGGGTGGAGGTCGATTCGGCAGCCACAGGCAGTTCGTTGAGACAGGCCTGGCGCAGGCTGATCTTCTCTTCCGTGTCATCGAAGCGGTCGGTGAATTCTCCCGTCCCGATCCAAGAGGTTTCGATGGCGGTCTGCAGGATCTGTTCGGGCTTGGGTGCGTCCACGAATTCGATCGCGCGTTGACGGTTGAGCCATACTTCCGGGGCGCAAGAAGCGAGCTGGGCAATCTCGCCTTCGGTCAACCAAAAGACCAGGCGGATGTTCCGTCCCAGCAGGATGTCCTGATGACGCTGCAGTTCCAGGTAGAGGTTGGAGCGCTGGACGGCCGGCCTCTTCGAACTATGAAGGAAGAACACCGTTTCGCTCGTCTGCGGCAGACGAAGCAGGTACTCGATGAGCTGGGACACCGGGAGGTCGTTCAGATCCGCGCAATTGACTTTCGGCTGGCTCTCGATCAGGTGGTTCTCGACCGCCGATTCGACGTCGGCGCGGACATATTCGGACGTGTATATGACAAGCAGGATGGATGGCCGATTCCATCGAATGGCGAGATCGAGCTCAGCGGTCAGGATCTCGACCCGTTCATCGAACGATTCGGTCAGGAGGGGTTGAACCACCTGAGTTTCGTTCACAGCAGCCTCCGGAGGACCGGATGGACATCGCACCAGTTCTCCTGGTCGCGGTATTCGAGCAGGGCCAGCAGCTGAAGCAGCGGCCGCATGCGGTCGGTGTATTCAAGCTGTTTTGTCTCCTGAACCTTCTTGAGCAGCTTCAGATCCTCCTTGTCGAGGATGCGGCGGTATTCGTTGCGGATCTCCGTAGCCGCCCATTCGACGTCCTCCACCTCCACGCGGGCGGCTTTTCGGCGCCGCGTGCGGCCGATCGAGGTGCGGATGAGGCGCGCCATTTCGCGGAAGACCCCGCCGCTGTAGGTGATGGCCTGTTCCAGCGCCTTCGGATGGATCAGGCGCAGGTCCATGCGCACCGCCACGAATCGTTCAAGCAATTGATACCCCTCGCGGTTCACCCGGTTTGGTTCGGCAAATGGGTGCAGGTTGATGTTGGGCAGGAAAAGCGCCTGATCGCGGATCGAGTTGAACTCCTTGCTGTAGAACAGCGCGCTCGATACGGTGTAGACGATGGCGCAATTGGGCTGCATCATGATCTCGCGGCGGTCGTGGAAGATGCCGCGCGCCTTGTCGATATCGGGCTTGTCCATATCGTCGATCAGCACCAGCGGGATGCGGCGTTCCTGGCTGTAGATGGCCGCGGCGATGTGATTGATGATCGAGATCAGGCCGGTGATGTCGTTCTCGACGATCTGGCGGATTTCCATGCGGGTGGCCGGTTCGAGTTTCATCTTCATGCCGGCGTTGACGAAGAAGGCTTCGATGGAACCGCCCAGCTCGATCTCGGACAGACGGCCATCCAGGACCTTGGAGATCTCCTTCTCCACCCGGCCTCTCCAGCCGTTCAATTCCTTGAGCAATTGATCCGGCAGATCGCCGCCCTTTTTGCGGTATTCGCGAAACAGGCGGCTGCCGATGGCCAGCAGCACATCGCGGAAGTCGATGTCTATGATGTCGGTCTCCTCGCGGATGCTGAAGTTGATCGGCCAGTATTTCTTCTGGACCTCGGCATTGCCCAGCAGGTGCAGCAGTTCGGTGGACTTCCCACAGCCGCGATGGCCGGAGAAGAAGAACTTCGGAGGCCGGTAGAAGGGCGCCAGCAGGGCGTCGATCAGTTCGTTGATCGGGTTGAGCGGGCGGTCGATGTAGAACGGGTTGGGAGTCCCGTTCGGCCCGGGTTTGAGCGGCAGGTCCAGTTCGAAGTTGAGCCAGGCCCGGTCGAAGTCGGTAGCGGTCACATAATCGAAACTTTTCATCGTGCACCTTTTGGTTGCTTCATTATAGAAATTCTGCGCCGATTTCAAAATCCATGAAAGTTCGGAGATCCTGGAGGCACTATTGACCATTCGGCGCTGTGCCGCTGGTCATTTCTATCCATCGGTCAACCGGCCGGTGTAGCCAGGCCCTCGCGGATGGCGTACAGTGCCACCTGCGTGCGGTTTGCCAGGTGCAGCTTGTTGAGAATGCTGCTGACGTACTTGGCGATCGTCCGTTCGTGGACCACGAGCGTGGAGGCGATCTCCTGGTTGCTCAGGCCGCGGGCGATCAGGCGCAGGGTTTCCATCTCCCTCTGGGTCAGGTGCTCGATCGAGTCACAGGATCCGGAGGCGTCATCGAAGTCGTGGATCACCTTCATGGCGATCGAAGGATGGATGGAAGCCTGCCCGCGGGCCACATCGCGAATGGCCTGCAGCAACTGAGCGCGCGGGGTATCCTTCAGCATGTATCCCAGCGCGCCGGTCTTCACCGCCTGATAGACGCGGTTGCTCTCGGCGAAGCTGGAAAGGACCAGGATCTTGGCATTGGGTGTGGTATCGCGCAGCTTGGGTATGGTTTCCAGCCCGTCCTGCCTGGGCATGACCATGTCCAGCAGGATGACGTCCGGCCGGGTCTTGCGCGCCAGCTGGACGGCCTCAATACCATCCGCCGCCTCGCCCACGACCTCGATATCCGATTGCAGGGAAAGGATCGCCACCATGCCTTCCCGAACGATGCTTTGGTCTTCCACGACAAGGACTCGTATTTTGTTCATTGTCATTTTCCTGTTTGTGAATTATGGTCGGGTTGAAATTTGAAACGCCGAGAACCTCTGCGCGTTGGCCTGAACATCACGGAGCAGCTCCTTTTGTTTCTCCCACCGATCCGGAGACCAAAGCTCGAAGTAGTCGCCCTGGCCTACAAAAATGATCCCCTCCGTCAATCCCGCGAAACCGGCCAGCTCCTTCGGGAGGGTGAGCGTTCCATCCTGACCGGCTTCCAGAAATTCCGCCCCGCCAAGGAGCATTCGTGAAAGCAGGCGGGCGAGCGGGTCGGCCAGATTCAAAGAGGAAAGGTGCTGAACCAGATGATCGAATGTATTCGTCGGGAGCACCAGCAGGTTGCCATCGAATCCTTGGGTGAGGTACATCCCGTCTGTCGTTCCCCGCAGGAAGCCGGCCGGGAGCGATACCCGAAACTCCCTTTTGATCTCACCGGTGATTTGCCCAAGGAACAAAGGTCATTCTCCTGACAACTTCGATCGTCTGTGTTGTTTATCATTATATGAATCCAGGGGGGGTTCAGAAATGAAGAAAACTGGCTATTCCCGGAAAAAAAAATGACCAATCCCCCTCCGGTCATGGGGGAAAATGACCATCTCATTTTCAGGAATTGGGTGCAGGGAATGCCCCCTTAAAAACAAAAAACCCTGAACTTTGGCTGTTTGAGCAAAAGTGAAAGGTGAAGGAAGAAGCGGAATGAGCTCTTGCTCTGCTCATTCCGCTTTAGATTCTGGAGGAAAAAGAAATGGAGTTGGATAAACCCGCCAG
>VGNF01000070.1 GCA_016866195.1 Chloroflexota bacterium
GAAATCTTGTGATTGAAAAGGTCCCTGTCGCCGGAGGCCAGGTGTACAACATCGGGGGCGGGCCGGGAAATGTGATGTCTGTGTGGGCCGAGTTCGGTCCGAAACTGGAGCAGCTGCTTGGCGCATCCATCGAGGTGGCGCGCGCGGGTTGGCGTCCCGGCGATCAGCGCGTGTTCTATGCGAATGTTTCGAAGGCGGAACGGGAACTGGGCTGGAAGCCGAAGGTGGGAGTGGATGAAGGGGTGAAGAGATTGTTCGGGTGGGTGAGGCAAAATCGTGATCTGTTTTGAATCAAAAAACCGCCGAGCAATCGGCGGTTTTTTGATTCGGGGGAATTATCCGAAGTACTTCTTCCAGAAAAATGTCACAACCATGCCGAGCACCACCGGGCCGAGGAAGGCGGCAAAAGCGGTGAAGAAGCCGGTGATGTAGGGTCCAACGGCAGGGAAGGCGCTCAACGATCCGGCCGCTGCGGTCACGATCACGTAGCGCAGGCCGAAGTTCATCAGGTCGGATGAGTCGAAGTAGAACAGACCGACCAACACACCGATCAGCGCAAGGACGATCGAGAGGATGTCGTTCTTGAATCCGACTGCGCCTGCTACGGCCGCAACCAGGATGCCGGCCACGTACAGCCACTTCCAAAATGCGCCCATGTCGTTCGCGGCGGCCTTCGATTGGGATTTCTTTGTTGCCATTTCACTCTCCTTAGAATTTATGATCTAACTTACACTGGTATTAACCCCTCGAATCTCGAAAGTTGCTGGAAATTTTATTATTTGTCTATACACATTAAGGGATTTCAGATACTGGGGGACCGATTTTCCTCCTTCTCTCCCCGGAGATTCCACGCGCCGACCCTGATAATGGCTGCGATATAATCCCTCCGCCTCATGAAGATACTCACCGTACTAACGTATTACCGCCCGCATACCTCCGGGTTGACCATCTATGCCGAGCGGCTGGCGCGCGCCTTCGCGCGCCGCGGCCATCAGGTAACCGTGATGACGACACAATACGATCCCTCGCTGCCTTCCGAGGAGGCGCTGGAGGGCGTGCGGGTGATTCGTGTGCCGGTGATCGCGCGCGTGAGCAAGGGTGTGCTCGCACCCACATTCGGGTTGGTCGCCACCAGGCTGGTCATCGAGCATGATGTGGTCCATCTGCATCTTCCGCAGTTCGATGCGCCCGGGGTGGCTTTTCGCGGGCGGCTCTTCGGCCGGCCGGCCGTGCTGACGTATCACTGCGACCTGCTGCTTCCACCCGGGATGTTCAACCGCTTCGTCAATCTGGTCGTCAAGTTCCAGAACAACATGGCGGGGATTCTCGCGAATCATATCGTGACCTATACACGGGATTACGCCGATCATTCCTCCTACCTCTCCCGCTACGCTTCGAAATTGACCCCGATCCTTCCCCCGGTCGATCTGCCGGCACCCGCCCCGCAAGCGGTATCCGCCTTCGCCCGCGACCACCGCGTGGAGGAACGGCGGCCGGTCATCGGCATGGCGGCGCGATTCGCCGCGGAAAAGGGAGTCGAGGTCCTGCTCGACGCGCTGCCGAAGATCCTGGAAAAATACCCGAAGGCGCAGGTCCTGTTCGCGGGGGCATATCAGAACGTAATGGGTGAACAGGCGTACTCCGACCGCCTGCTGCCGCGCATCCGGGAATTTGCGATCCATGGTCACTGGACCTTCCTCGGGAACCTGGATCCCGTTCAGATGTCCGCTTTTTATCCGAATCTGGACGTGCTCACCGTTCCTTCGCTCAACTCCACCGAGGCGTTTGGGCTGGTGCAGATCGAGGCGATGATGAACGGTGTGCCGTGCGTGCCTTCGGCGCTGCCGGGCGTGCGGCAGCCGGTGGCGATGCACGGAATGGGCAGGGTATCGGAAGTTGGAAACGCGGAAAGCCTGTCGCAGGCGATCCTGGAGGTGTTGGACCAGCCGCAGGCTTATCGAGGGGATATCGAAACGATCCGCAGTTTGTACGATCCCGAATCCATCGCGCAGGAATATGAAAAGTTGTTCGAGTCCCTGAGGAAATGACCGGCCCGCGCACACAGGATTTCCTCTTTCGCCATTTGCGGGACCTGCCCTACTTCCGCGCCTTGCTGCGCGCCGTGGAGAGCGCGTACTATCAGGAACTGCCTCTGCCTGCTCCCATCTACGATGTGGGATGTGGGGATGGTCATTTCGCCTCCCTGACCTTCGATCGAAAACTGGATGTGGGCCTTGATCCCTGGCATGGACCCATTCATGAAGCCAAACGATATGGAGCTTACAAAGGTCTGGTGCAGGCGGACGCCGGCCGCGCGCCCTTTCCTGCGAACCATTTCGGAAGCGCGCTCAGCAACTCGGCCCTGGAGCATATCCCTCATGTGGATTCGGTCCTTGCGGAAATCGCCCGTGTGCTGAAACACGATGCCCCGTTCTATTTTTGCGTACCGAATCCACGCTATCTGAGCGAGCTGTCCCTCCCACGCGTGTTCGGCCGAAGGTATACGGAGTGGTTTCGCAGAATCTCCCGCGTGCATCATGCAGATGAGCCTCCCGTTTGGGAGTGCCGCCTCGTGCAGGCTGGTTTCAAGCTCGAACGCTGGTGGCATTACTTTTCGCCCGCCGCGATGCGCGTGTTAGAATGGGGACATTATCTCGGGCTCCCTTCCCTGCTTGCGCGATTCGTTACCGGCAAATGGATCTTGGCGCGCGGCAGATGGAACATGACCTTCACAGAGAGATTCCTCAGGAAACACGCCTCGCCTGAACCGGTCGAGGATGGGACGTTTACATTCTACCTTGCGCGAAAAACGCGCTGAACCCTGATCCTTCATCCATCGTCTATCGTCCGAAATTCCGCCATGTCCTTCGATGAAACCTATTTTTCCACGCATACCTATGCGGACATCAATTTTAGAAAATACACCATGTACTGGTGGTCGAACCGCTTCTATGCCATGCTGGCGCGCCGCGCCGGAAAACGCGGAGGTCGCCTGCTGGAGATCGGTTGTGGTCTCGGCCATCTGGTCGGCCAGCTCGAGGACACTTTCAAAACCTTCGGCATGGACGTAAATCACTGGGCCGTGGATCAATCCCGGGCGGTGGCACCACGGTCCGGGTTACAGACTGCCTCGGCGCAGGATCTTCCTTTTGCGCACAGCGTCTTTAATGTCGTGATCATCAAGCATATTGTGGAACATCTGCCGGATCCGGCGAAAGCCATTCGGGAGATCGGTCGGGTGACTGAAAAGGACGGCACCCTGATCCTCTCCACGCCCAACCTGGAATCGCGCCTCAAGCCATGGAAAGGCGAGCGCTGGATCGGGTATCAGGACCCGACCCATATTTCCATGAAACCTCCCAGGGAATGGTTGTCGATGATTCGTGCAGCGGGCTTCGAACTGCAGCGCGTCTTTTCGGACGGATTCTGGGATGTCCCCTATATTCGTTTCGTCCCCAGGTTCCTGCAAAAACTGCTCTTCGGCTCATTGGGAGGGTTGCAGGCGGTCAGTGGATGGGTGTTCCTGCCGATGACCTGGGGCGAGAGCATCATGGTCATCGCCCGTAAATCCTAATCTCACAGGTCTGGTATTCGGTTATGAATGAACCCACAGTTCTGGATTATGTGAAGTCGATCTTCAGGAGTTGGAGCTCCTTCGGCAATTTCCTGAAGGCCGTGCTCGAACGCAGGGATACGACACGCGTGGTGGTCCCGGAACCGGTCGAGACCGAACCGCAGGCAGTAAACGCCCATGACATAAATCTGCGCGGTTTTTCATGGGTCATCCTGCTGGTGCTTCTGTTTGCACTGGCTGGTCAGGCGACCTTTGAGCCTCCCCAGCAGTTGTACATCGTCGGGATCATATTGTATCTATCGGCTCTGGGCATGACCATCCTGGCCGTGCGCCGCGGCGATTGGAGACTTTCCACGCCGCCCGCGGACGAAAGCCAGTCAGATTCGTTTTCGGTGCGCGCCGCGCCCTTCATCCTCTCCCTGTTTCTGGGAGGCGCAACCTTCTTCACCATGTCGGAAAACACGTTCACCGCCATGAATGTGAGCCTGTGGGTTGGGACGATCGTATTTCATCTCTGGGCGTTTTGGGTGCGGAGTCCCGCGCCCATGCGTCTGCCCTCCTTCAACCTGCGGGAGTTCTTCTCTCGAAGCGAATGGATGATCCGCATCACGCGCTGGGGGTTGGCGGTCGCTGTGATCGCGGCGGTGTCAATCTTCTTCCACACCTACCGGCTGTACGAGGTGGCGCCGGAGATGACCAGCGATCATGCCGAAAAACTGGAGGATGTGCACGACATCACCCGCGGACTGTATTCCATCTATTTCCCGCGCAACACCGGGCGCGAGCCGCTTTACATCTACCTGTGCGCGCTGTTCTCCCAATGGTTCGGGCTGTCCTTGCTGACGTTGAAGATCGTTGCGGTTATCGGCGGTCTATTGACCCTGCCGTACATCTATCTGCTGGGCAGGGAACTGGGCGGCACCCGCGTCGGCCTGCTGGCGGCGGCCTTCGCCGGGGGTGGGTACTGGCCCACGGTGATCGAACGATTTGGACTGCGCATCTCCTTCTATCCGCTCTTTGCCGCGGCCACCCTGTATTACTTCCTGCGCGGCTTGCGGCGGCAGAGGCGCAACGACTTCCTGTTGGCCGGACTTGCATTGGGATTGGGATTGAACGGCTATACCCCTTTCCGGATCATGCCTTTTGTGCTGATCGCGCTGCTGATCGTCTACCTCCTGCACGTACGCGATGCAGGGACACGCAAAAGGATTTTCATCTGGTTCCTCCTTCTGGCTTTCACCGCGTGGATCCTCTTCATCCCTCTGGCGCGCTACGGATTGGAGCGCCCGGATCTTTTTGGGTATCGCGCCTTCTCGCGCCTCGGAACACTGGAGCGCCCGTTCCCCGCGCCGGTCTGGCAGATCTTTCTGCTCAACCTGTGGACGGCCCTGAAGGAGGTCAACTGGTACAACGGAAATATCTGGGTGCACTCCGTCCCCGGTCGCCCCGCGCTGGATGTGGCCTCAGCCGCCCTGTTCCTGATCGGTGCAGCGCTGATCCTCGTGCGATATATCCGAAACCGGCACTGGAAGGATTTAATGCTCCTGCTGGCCGTGCCCCTGCTGCAAATGCCGTCCATCCTTTCGCTGGCCTACCCGGAGGAAAATCCATCGCTGAACCGAACCGCGGGGGCGCTGGTGCCGGTCTTTCTCCTGGTCGGGTTCGGTCTGGATTCCCTGCTGGGCAGCCTGTCCCACCGCCGCGAAGTCCAGGATGCATCCGGCGCACCTTCGGAAGGGAACTCGACCTCCCCGAGCCCGAAACTATCCCTGTTCTCCACCATCGTTCTGCTCGGGTTGATGTGGATGTCCTTTTCCCAAAATTTCGACCTGATCTTCAACAAGTATGCAAAAGGGTATTCGATGAACTCGTGGAATTCGAGTGAGATGGGGTTGGTGATCCGGGATTTCCTCGACAAGGGTGGTTCAGCGGAAAGAGCCTGGATTGTCCCATATCCGTTTTGGGTGGATACGCGCCTGCCCGCGTTCTGGGCCGGCGTGCCCGGGCGGGATCTGGCGATCGCGCCGGAGAACCTTGAATCCACGATATCCCTTCCCGGACCGAAGCTGTTCCTGTTCATCCTGCGGGATGAAGAATCGCGGCGCGCCTTGGAGTCGCTTTATCCCAACGGTACGTTGACGGTTTACAACTCTGCGATCGAGCACCAAAGGTTCTATGTGCTGCGGGTGCCGGCCGCACCTTAGGGGTTGCTTCCGATCGGATTGCCGGGGAGTGGTAATTCGATGAAGGGTTTCAAATTCCTTTCCGTTTCGGCCGCCAGCCTGAAAACCCTGCCCGGGCTTTCCCTGGCCGGCCTGGTGCTGGCTTTGTTCGCACAATTGCTGTTGGAGCCGCCGGCGCATCCTCTGCAAGCCTTTGTGATCTACCTCTCCGCAATGGGCTTCATCGTCTGGGCGATCTTCCGGGGTGAGTGGGAGCTGGCGGCTTTGCCGCAGGCGGTCGAGGAAACCGGGCCTTTTAGACTGCGGCTGCCACCCATGATCCTTTCGTTCATTCTGCTCGTCGCAGCCTTCCATTTTTTTCAAGGCAATCTCTTCACTCCGTTGAATCTGGTTTTATGGTTGTCAGGATTGGCCCTGCTTGTGTACTCTCTTTGGGCGAAAGGAATTCACGAGCTGCGCGGACGATCCTTCGATTGGGAATGGATGGGATTGCTGGCGGCGGTAGCGGTGCTCGCCGGTTTCTTTCGGTTCTACCGCCTTGGGGATGTGCCGGCTGAACCGTTCAGCGATCATGCCGAGAAGCTGCTCGACCTTGCGAATCTCGCGCGCGGCCGGGTTTCGATCTTCTTTGAACGCAATACCGGTCGCGAAGCCCTTCAAATTTACTGGACCTGGCTGGTGGCGAAAGTCTTCGGAAGCGGCAATACCTTTTTGAGTCTGAAGCTGGGCAGCGCCCTGCTCGGTTTTTTCACCCTGCCCTACCTGTACCTGCTCGGGAAGGAACTCGGGAATCCGATGGTTGGGCTCCTGGCCATGTTGATTTTCGGAACTGCCTATTGGCCGAACGTGATCGCGCGCATTGGGCTGCGTTTCCCGTTGTATCCATTGTTCGTCGCCCCCACATTGTTCCACTTGATTCGCGGCCTGCGGACCGGATCCGGAAATGATTTCCTGGCTTGCGGATTGTTCCTGGGACTTGGCCTGCATGGCTACAGCCCTTTTCGGATCATGCCTTTCCTTGTGGTTGCCGGCGTTTCCCTGTACTTGTTGCACCCTGCCGATCGCAAGACGCGCTGGCAGGCGCTGCGCGGATTGGCCATCCTCGCGGTGGTCGCGCTGGCGGTCTTTCTGCCGCTCCTGAGATACTGGATCGACAATCCGGACAAATTCGGTTTTCGTGCCTGGTCGCGCCTGGGATTGGCCGGCGGGGAGTTGCACGGCGAGGCCTGGATCATCTTCCTCTCGAATCTGCTGCGCGCCTCCCTGATGTTCAACTGGGACGATGGAGGCATCTGGGTCAATTCGATTCCCCACCGCCCGGCGCTGGATGCCGTCACTGCCGTGTTATTCGCGGTCGGCGTGCTGTTGTACGGCGCGCGGTATCTCCGCCGCCGCGACTGGCGCGACCTGTTCCTGCTGATTTCGGTCCCCCTGTTGCTGATGCCATCCGTGCTTTCGCTGGCGTTTCCATTGGAAAATCCCGCCTTGAATCGAGCCGGTGGAGCATCGGTGGCGGCGGCTCTTCTCTGCGCCGGCGCGCTCGAGGGATTATTCGCCGGCTTCCGGCAGCGCGGGGTCTCCAATAGATTGAGAAACTTTTTGGGGGTCGGGATCGCGGCAGTGTTGATGTCGATCTCCGTCCTGCAAAACTACCAGCTGGTCTTCCGGGAGTTCGACGAAAGTTATCGCCTGACCGTATGGAATTCATCCGAAATGGCGGAGGCGATTCGTGAACACGGCGATTTGGAGACTGCGTGGATTGTCCCATATCCGCAATGGGTGGACACGCGCCTGCCGGCCATGCTGCTGGGGCATGTGGATCGTGATCTGGCGATCTGGCCGGAGGAACTCGCCGGGACAAGGAAGATCCCCGATCCCAAAATGTTCATTTACAAACCTCAGGATCTCGAAACTGAGAAGGCTCTTAGCCAAATCTACCCTCGCGGGACGTTAAGCAGATATACTTCCAGAAACATCGGGAAAGACTTCATGATTTTCCAAGTGGAGGATTGACGTCGTGAGCGCACATTCTCACGACGAGACGAATATGATTGAAAAACGCGCCTGGCTGTATGACCTGCTGTTCGTGCTCGTCCTGATTCTGGCGGGAATCTTGCGATTGACCGGGGTCGATTGGGGTGAGGGCCACCACCAGCATCCGGATGAGCTGTTCCTGATGGGCGTCATGGATAATTTGCGCGCCCGGACCTGTGACGATCCGGCCATCTTTGTGGACGCCTGTCCCGAGGACCAAAAGCAATGGCTGGGGATTTCCGAATATCTGAACACCTCGGCCTCCACGCTTAACCCGTACAATCGCGGCCACGCCTTCTTTGTCTACGGCAACCTGCCGCTGACGCTGACGCGTTTTGCCATGGAGCTTTCCGGCAACGACAGCATCGGCGTCTCGAAGTTCTTCGCCCGGCAGTTCTCGGCGCTGGCGGACCTGTTCACCATCTTTCTGTTGTACCTGATCGTTTCGAATCTGTACGGGCGGCGCGTGGCTGTGATCGCGTCCGCCTTCTCGTCACTGGCGGTGATGCAGATTCAGCAGTCGCATTTCTTTACAACGGACCTGTTCACTAACCTGTTCATGTTCCTGGGCCTGCTGTTTGTTTCGGCCGTGCCGGGCGCGCGGGGGGAGGAGGATTCCGTCCAGTACGAAGGCTGGCTCATGGTGCGTCACCCCGTGCTGTGGTTGAGCGTCGGCTTCGGTCTCGCATTGGGAATGGCCATGGCCTCCAAGATCAACGCCGCCGCTTTGGCTTTCGTCCTGCCAGGAGTCATGCTGGTGCGTTTCCTTTCTCGGCGAATTTGGCGGGCAGAGGCGCGGGAGAAGGAGAATTTCACCCGAATCGTGGTGATCGGCCTGGTGGCAGGCGGATTGGCGGCTTTGATCTCGTTCCGTCTCTTTCAACCGTATGCCTTCGACGGCTTTTCCTTGAATCCCAAATGGCTGGCGAACATTCAGGAGCAGCGCGGGCAGGCAGCCGGCAATTCCGACCTTCCGTGGAATTTGCAATGGGTGCGTCGCTCGAACTTCTATTCCTTCGAGAACCTGACGATTTGGGGATTGGGACTTCCGTTGGGAATCCTCTCCTGGGCGGGTTTTTTGTTCATGGGCTGGAGGATCCTAAAAGGGGAATGGAGACACGCTCTCCTCTGGGGATGGACCGCCTGCTATTTCCTCTGGCAGTCGCTGCAATTCAACCCGACCATGCGCTATCAGCTTCCGCTCTATCCCTTGTTATGCATGATGGCGGCCTGGTTCCTGTTCGAAATTCCGAAACTTGGGGAGGGAAATTCGGCATCGAACCTGCGGGCTCGTTCCAATTCGATCCTGGCAGCCGTGCTCGGGGTCGTCGTGCTGGCATCCACGGCGGCATGGGCTTTTGCCTTTCACAGCATCTATTTGCGCGAGGAGCCGCGCATCGCGGCCTCGCGTTGGATCTATCAAAACGTGCCGGCTCCGATCAATGTGACGATCGAAACGAATGAGGATGGACCTTACAAACAGCCGCTGCCCTTTCCCACGGATTTTGTGATTCAACCCGGAGCGCCGCACGCCACCAACTTTACCGCCTTCCGCGATGGCCGTGTCACCGGCATCCTGCTCGGGCACGCTTTGGATCCAGGCGGCGCGCCTGCCACGATCGCGATCTCCCTGCATTCCGCAGTTGCTCCGGAAGTGCCTCTGGCGCGCGCTTCGAAGCTGGTGGATTTTACGGCCTCGAAGGACCCGCGCGGACCGCAGGTGAACTTCGCCTTCGATACTCCCGTCCCTGTGCAGGAGGGTCAGCCATATGTATTGATGATCGAAACCCTTGGGACAGGCCTGAAGCTGAACGGCGCGTCGATTGCCAACGAGACGGATTACGACTGGGGCCTGCCGTTCCGTCTCGACAATTACGATGGCTTCGGCGGGATGTACCGCGGCGACCTGATCCTGCAGGTGTACTGGGACGACAATCCCGACAAATTGAATCGACTGGTTTCGATGCTGGGTCAGGCGGACTACATCGTGATTCCCACCAATCACCAATACGGGCAGATCACGCGTCTGCCGGAACGGTATCCGCTCACCACTCATTACTACCGCGAGCTGATGGGCTGTCCGCCGGAAATGGATGTGATCCGGTGTTATCGCACGGCGGAGGTCGGGGATTATGAGGGACGGTTGGGATTTGAACTGGCGGAGGTTTTTGAGTCCTACCCAACGCTTGGCCCGCTTGTGATCAACGATCAGGCTGCCGAGGAGGCTTTCACCTTCTACGACCATCCGAAGGCTTTCATCTTCAGGAAAGGTGCAGATTTTGACCCGCTGGAACTGCTGGCTTCCTTGAGTTCGGCGGATATGACCTGGGCGGTCCATCTCCTCCCGCAGCAGTTCGAGTTCTACAAGGATCCGATGCTGCCCGAAGGACGCCTTGAGGCGTTCCGGACCGCCGGCACATGGTCTGAGCTGTTTGACTACGATTCGTTCCAGAATAAATATCCGTTCGTCGGGGTGTTGATCTGGTATGCCTTCATCTTTCTGTTGGGAGTGGCTGCGTATCCCATCGTGCGTCATGCCCTGAGCGGGTTTGGAGCCTTTTCCTACCCGCTCGGACGCGTGGTGGGGGTGGTTCTGCTCGCCTGGTTTTCCTGGATGAGCGGTTCGATCGGCCTGTCGTACACGCGCACCTCGATCGGTCTCTCGCTGCTGCTCCTGGTGGTGATCGCCGCGGGTTTGTGGTGGCGGCGCATGGATCAGTTCCGCGCCGAGTGGAATGCGAATCGCAGATTTTTCGTCGTTGTAGAGATCGTTTTCCTGGTCTTCTTCGTGATCGATCTTTTGATTCGGCTTGGCAATTCCGACCTGTGGCATCCTGCGAAGGGCGGAGAGCGGCCGGGGGATTTTTCGTATTTCAACGCCGTGCTGAAGGGCGAATCCTTCCCGCCGTACGATCCGTGGTTTGCCGGCGGTTACATCAATTACTACTATTACGGATTCGTGCTGGCTGCCACGCCGGTCAAGCTGCTTGGGATCGTCCCCTCGATCGCCTACAACTTCATCCTGCCCACCTGGTTTGCAATGGTGGCGATCGGCGCCTTTGCCATTTGTTTTTCGGTCGTGGAGTTTCACACTCGCGAGGGCGGGGAGAATCCCAATGCCGCGTTCGATCTTCGGCTGGTCACCGGCCTGGCGGGTTCCATCCTGACCATCCTTCTGGGAAACCTGGGCACGGTGCAATTGATCTTCAATTCCTTGCAGCGCATCGCAGCTCCGGGTGGGATCATCCCCGTGGAGACCACCCTGATTCAGCGCTGGATCTGGGCTTTTCAGGGAATTGGCAGCCTGTTCCGCGGCGCGCGCCTTCCGATCGGGCCCGGTGACTGGTACTGGTTCCCCAGCCGAGTCATCCCGCCGAGTGCCGGCAATGAGATCACCGAATTTCCGCTGTTCACCTTCCTGTACAGCGATCTGCACGCGCACATGCTTGTGATTCCGCTGACGTTGTTCATCATCGCCTGGTCGATCTCGTTCATCAAGTCCCATGCGCGCATGAGCCGCGTCGAATGGATCGTAACGGTGCTGATCGGTTCGCTGATGATCGGCGCCCTGAAACCGACCAATACCTGGGATCTGTATGCGTTCTTCCCGTTCGCGGCGCTGGCGTTGATCTATGCCATCCAGCGGCACTTTGAATGGAACGGTCGTTTCCACCTGCCGGATTGGCTCGGGCGGTTGTTGTTCTCGCTGGCGCTTGTGGCGGGCCTGTACCTATTGGGCAATTTGCTGTATGCGCCGTTCAACTACTGGTACAGCCAGGCTTACAATGAAACCGTCTGGTGGATCTATACGCGCACGCCGCTCACCTCCTACCTCACTCAATGGGGTTTGTTCCTGTTCCTCATCAGCGCCTGGTTGTTCTGGGAGGCGCGCGAGTGGATGGCGGCAACCCCGCTTTCGAAGTTGAGGGATTTGCGCAAGTACACCCTGTGGATCGAGCTGGCATTGGCAACCTTCATTGCATTGCTGGCTTACTTTGCCTTCATCGGTGTGCAAATCATCTGGGTTGCGCTGCCGCTGGCGGCTCTTGCGGGGATTTTGCTGCTTCGTCCCGGCATGCCGGGTGTCAAGCGCGGGGTGCTGTTGATGATCGGCACTGCCCTGCTGGAGACGCTGGTGGTGGAAGTGCGGGCACTGGCCGGCGACATCGGCCGCATGAATACGATCTTCAAGATCTACATGCAGGCATGGATTCTGTTCTCGGTGAGCGCCGCCGCCGCGTTTGGCTGGCTGCTGCCGGCCCTTTCGCGCTGGTCGGCGCGCTGGCGCGGGATCTACCAGACCGGGTTGTACCTGCTCGTATCCGGCGCCTTCCTGTTCACCCTGACGGCCACGTCGGACAAGATCGGCGACCGCATGACTCCCACCGCCCCGCGCACCTTGGACAGCATGATCTTCATGAAGTACACCCAGCATTGGGACGGGCAGATCATGGATCTGGCTCAGGATTACCGAGCCATCCGCTGGGTGCAGGATAACGTTCAGGGTTCGCCGGTGATCGTGGAGGCCAACTGCTCGGAGTACCGCTGGTGCACGCGCTTTACCATCTACAACGGCCTGCCCGGCGTCGTCGGCTGGAACTGGCATCAACGCCAGCAGCGGGCGTTGATCTCCACGATTGTATTCAATCGGGTCTCCGAGATCGGAGCGTTTTACACAACGCCTGATATCGAGGTGGCGCGCGCTTTCCTCGAAAAATACAACGTCGAATACATCATCGTGGGTCAGCTCGAGCGTAACATCTACCCCCTGGTGCCGGGGCAGCCGGATGGCTTGTCGAAATTTCCCCAATACGATGGTGTATATTGGGAAACGGTATACGACGACGCGAACACGGTCATCTACCGGGTGAAACGATGATTCTGCACATCACGACCCGCGCAGCCTGGGAGCAAGCTCGCGCGATCGGTGAGTACCGTGCGCCAAGCCTGGAAACTGAAGGTTTCATTCATTGTTCGACGGAGACGCAGGCGCTGGCAGTGGCAAATGCCTTCTATCGCGGTCAGCAGGACCTGGTGCTCCTCCTGATCGACGAGGCCGGGCTTAAGGATCCAGTCAAGTGGGAGGCGCCGACCGGCCCACCGTCGGAGGGGATTTCCGCCGCGGATTCCTTTCCGCATGTTTATGGTCCCATAAACCTCGCTGCAGTCTCCTCGGTGCTGGATTTCGTGCCGGACACGGATGGGATGTGGACCTCTCTGCCCCTATGAGTTCACTCCGGGCTTTCAACTTGCACATTCGTCCCGCGCGGCCGGCAGACGCCGGCTTTGCCGCCGAGATGGTGCAACTCTCCATGGGCGGGCTGGCTGAGTATTTGTTTCAGGGTGATCCGCATTCGATCCTGTCCATCCTGCGTGACCTGTTCATGCGGGATGCAGGCAGGTTCAGCCTGAAGATTACGAGTCTGGCGGAATACGAGGGCAGGTTGTTTGGTGCGCTGGTTTCCTGCGAGGGCGCCCGCTTGAATCGATTGAATATCGCCACGCTTCCGCATCTGCTGCGGCGGATCGGTCTCCGCCGCGCCGCTGGATTGGGATGGCGGGCGGGGCGATTGCCCGGCGGGCAGGAAGCCGGGCGGGATGAATACTACATCAGCAACCTCGGGGTGCATCCTTTGGCTCAACGGCAGGGAATTGGCAGCCGGCTGCTTGCCTTCGCTGAGCAGACCGCCCGCGGTCTGCGTTTGACCAAGTGCTCGTTGATCGTCGGACTATACAACCTTGACGCGTTTCGCCTGTACGAGCGTCTCGGATACCAGGTGGTCGAAACGGTGCGCGATCGAGATGAAGCCCTTGGGTATCATCGAATGGTGAAAGTCATCTAGGGCCTTATGTCCGCCTTTCTTTCCTGGTACCTCCTGGTCCTCCTGCTTGGATGGGTGACATTCCCGCTGGCTTATCGCTTGTTTCCGGCCCTTCCGGATCGGGGATTTACCCTGGCGCGCGCGGCAGGTCTGCTTATTTGGGGGTATTTCTTCTGGCTGCTGGCATCCCTGGGCATGGCCCAGAACGATGCAGGTGGGATTTTGCTCGCCCTGGCTCTGCTGATCGGGATGAGCGTTGCCTGCCTCTTTGGGAACCGGTTCCCATTCATCGAATTTATCAAATCCAACCGTTCCCTCGTTCTCACTGCGGAAGCCCTGTTCCTGGTCGCGTTTGCGTTCATGGCTTTTGTCCGTTCAGCCAATTCGGAGCTGGTCAGCACAGAGAAACCGATGGAACTGGCCTTCATCAGCGCCATCCTGCGCTCGCCGTCCTTCCCGCCCCAGGATCCGTGGCTTTCCGGATACGCCATCTCCTACTATTACTTTGGGTATGTGATGACAGGCATGCTGGCGAAATTAACCGCCCTGCCCGGCAGCCTGGCGCACAACCTGATGACCGCGCTGATCT
>VGNF01000071.1 GCA_016866195.1 Chloroflexota bacterium
CCCATGACCGCGTTTCGCCGGGGACAGAGGTGGTCATTTCCCTGGTGATTCACAACCTCGGGGAAGAAATCGATGAACTATACCTGGAGGATCGAATTTCCTCCTCGTTGGCGGTGCGATTGGGATCACCGCGAAGAATGATCAGGCTGAGAAAAGGCGATATGTACACCTGCTCGTATACCATCACAGGTCCCCGGGGAGCTTACTGGTTCGATACGATTCAGGTGGAAGCGGCAGGCAGGATAAACCTATTCCGCCGGACTCAAACCTTGAAAGCCGCCGGCCGGCTCTCCGTCTTTCCGGATGTGGGTCGTTTGAAATCCATTTCCATACGTCCGCGGCGGACGAGAGTTTATGCCGGGCTGATCCCTGCGCGAGTGGGGGGAATCGGTACGGATTTCTTCGGCGTGCGGGAATACCAGCCGGGTGATGCACCGCGCGCGATCAACTGGCATGCCACAGCCCGTCACCTGACGGGACTGTACTCCAATGAATATCAGCAGGAACGCGTGGCAGATGTGGGTCTGGTCCTGGATGCTCGTGAGCGCACCAGTCTCTTCCATGGCGGCGCTTCGATTTTTGAATATTCGATTCGGTCGGCGGCAGCCCTGGCGGATGCATTCCTCTTTCAGGGAAATCGTGTCGGTCTGCTGGTATATGGAAACTACCTGAGCTGGACACTGCCGGGTTATGGAAAGATTCAGCGCGAACGAATCCTTCAGGCTCTCGCAAGCGCGAGGGTCGGAGCGAGTACGGTCTTTGCCGGGCTGCAGCATCTCTCGCCGCGCATGTTCCCGCCTCATTCGCAGATCGTATTGATCAGTCCGCTCGCAGACGAGGACTTGGGGATCCTGCTGCAGCTTCGCGCCAGGGGATACCAGATCATGGTGATCAGCCCGGATCCGGTGGGATTCGAACGCGGGCTGCTTTCCCCCTCCGAATCTGTCGACCTCGCGACAAGTGTCGTCCGCATGGAGCGCAATCTTCTGATTCTGCGGTTGAAGCGGGCTGGCATCCAGGTCTACGAGTGGAATTTACTGGAATCCTTCGATCGAGCGGTGGGACCGCTGCTGATGCGCCCGCTCGGATCCCTGCTTGCGAGGCCGACATGACCTTTGCGGCCTTGATGATTGGGATTTTCCTGAGCGTGGGGAGCTTGGGGTTTGGATATTTTGATGCCGGTTCCTATGGCGTTTCAAGATGGCTGTTCGTTCTGGGTTTGATGTGGCTGGTCTCGCAATGGCGAAGATGGTACTGGGTTTCCTCTGCCGCTTTGTTTGTGATCGTCTTCATGGCTGCCTTCGGATTGTGGCTCCAGATGGAGGCGAGCTGGATGATCGCAGCGGCGGCGTTTGCGCTGTTTGCCTGGGATATGACGGAATTTCGCCGGCGGATCCGGCTGCTCGTTCTGGATGATGAGCTGCGCGCGATGGAACGGCGTCACATTGCGCGAGTCAGTCTGGTGATCCTGACCGGCCTTTTGCTCGTCACCCTCTCCTTGCTCCTTCGACTGCGAATCACCTTCGAGTGGGGTGTGTTTCTGGTGATCGTAATTCTGCTCAGCTTATCGCAGCTTCTAGCCTGGTTCCGACGGCAAATTGAATGACGACGTTCATGGTGGATGAATTGTCGACAGCCACGAGTCCGCCTCGCGTGGATGATTGAACTTGATCACCCGAAGATGAGCGTGCTGCGGCAGACGGAAGAGCAAGGGGAATTCTAGTTTGCGCCGCCAGTAGGTTTTGAAAAGCCAATGAAACAGGGAATCCTCCGACCAGAGTCTCAAGTGAGTCCGCAGGTTCTCGCGATTGCCGTTCCACAATTCCTCCTGAAGGATGGATCTGCGGATGGATCGCACTACCAACCGCCAGAAGACGATCGAAAAGGGATAATCCAACCAGATGACCGTCTGCGCCCTTGCCCACAGGAGATCACGCACAACATGATAGTTGCCGGCCGACACCCATTTTTCAGCCTGGATGGCGCTTTGCACGCGTGCCCGGAACAGCTCGAGAGGCGCTTCCTGCCAATGCGGTTCCCAATGCAGGGCGTCCAATTCGATGAAATCGGCGGAGATTTTTTCCGCAAGCCGATTCGCAAGCGTGGATTTTCCAGAGCAGGTGGCCCCCACCACTGCGGTGCGTAAGGAGCAGGTGTCGGTCATGGGGTAAATGCGGGATTATAATTTCAAACGACGTGAAACCAGTAGAATTCGAGGCGAATATGTTCGATCTTCCCGAAGAGGAAATCCTCCCGCTTTCCCGGGAGCACATTTTCTGGACGTGGTCCGCGCAGGCAAAGGTGAACCCGATCCCCATCAAGAGTGCCAAGGGTGTGTATTTCTGGGATGTGGAGGGCAGGAAATACCTTGATTTCAATTCGATGACCATGTGTGTGAACATCGGACATGGGAACGAACGTGTGATCAAGGCCATGCAGGATCAGGCGGCGGAACTGCCTTATGCGGCACCGGGCATGACAACAAAAGTGCGGGCGCTGGCGGGTCGGGCAGTCGCCGGAATAACCCCTAAGGGCGCACTGACCAAGGTGCTGTTCACACTCGGCGGGGCGGACGCCAATGAGAACGCGATCAAATTGGCGCGCGGCTATACAAAAAGGCATAAGATCCTTGCCCGGTATCGTTCCTATCATGGTGCGACAGCGGGAGCCATGGCTGCCACGGGCGATCCGCGCCGTGTGGCTTGGGAGCCGAACCTCATGACCGGCGTGGTTCATTTTTTGGATCCATACCGCTACCGCTCGACCTTTCATCGCACCACCCCCGATATTCCGGAGGAGGAATTTGCCCGGGATTATGTGGATCATCTGGAGGAGATTATCCAATATGAAGGTCCGGAGTCCATCGCGGCGGTTTTGATGGAATCGGTGACGGGCACGAACGGAATCATCATCCCGCCCCAAGGCTATTTGCAGGGGGTGCGCGCCGTGTGCGACAAACATGGGATCTTGATGATCGCCGATGAGGTCATGAGCGGTTTTGGCCGCACCGGTAAATGGTTTGCCGTTGAACATTGGGATGTGGTGCCGGATCTTATCACCATGGCCAAAGGATTGACCTCCGCCTATGCTCCCTTGGGCGCGGTCGCGATGAAACCTCAGATCGCGGCAGCCTTCGATGAGCAGGTCTTCGAGAGCGGACTCACATATACTTCCCACCCGGTATCGCTCGCGGCGGCAGTTGCGAACATTCACGTCCTACAACAGGATCGGCTGGTTGAACATGCCGCGGGAATGGGGTCGGTATTACGGCGAATGTTGACCGATCTGGGGGAGGCACATCCATCTGTTGGGGAGGTGCGCAACATTGGTTTGTTTGGGGTCATCGAGTTGGTGAAGGATCGGAAGACAAAGGAACCCATGGTTCCGTGGAATGGATCCTCGCCGGAGATGACCGCCTTGAGGAAATTTTGCCTTGATCATGGTCTGTTCCTGTACACCCATTGGCACACGATTCTGATCATCCCGCCGCTGATCATCACCGAGGAGCAGTTGAAAGAGGGGATGGATGTGCTGGATAAGGCGCTGGAGATTACGGATCAGGCGTCCCAGTAGACCGCGCTTCACACGCCATTTGCAGGGAGTTCGATCGCAAACGAGGTACCTGCGCCAACTTCACTATCGACGGTAATCGTCCCGCCGTGCGCGAGGATGAGTTGCTTCGCGATTGCGAGGCCGAGTCCGCTGTGCACCCGTTCGCTGCGAGATTTATCCCCGGTCCAGAATCGGTCGAAGAGGAAGGGGAGGTCTTCTGGGGGAATGCCGGAGCCGGTATCGCGGAGGGTGATTTGTATCTGGGAATTTGCGTTGCTCTCGCTTGACATGGTTTGAATGAAGACCTTTCCACCGGACGGGGTGTGACGAAGCGCGTTCGAGATGAGATTCGACAGTACTTGGTTTAGCCGGTCATAATCGGCGGTGATTTGTTGATCAGGATCGGCGAGGCTGGTTTGGAAGGCAATGCCGAGGGACGCGGCTCGGGAGGAAAAACTCGAAGTGAGATCCTGTATCAGGTCCGCGAGCAGGAAGCGGGTAGAGTGAAGCGGAAGCTGCCCCGCTTCCGCCAGAGATAGCGTCTGCAAGTCTCCCACAAGTCGGGCGAGCAATTTGGTTTCATCCAGGGTGTCTTTGATTTTTTCTGCAGTGGGTTCGTAAACTCCATCAAGGATGCCTTCGAGATTGCCCTGGATGATATGGAGGGGGGTGCGCAGCTCGTGGGCAATATCTGCTGTGAGATTGCGGCGCTGCTGCTCTGCGCGCTCGAGTTCCCCGATCATGTGGTTGAAACGACGTGCCAACTGACCGAGGCGTCCTGGATATCTCTCAGGCACCCGCACGGAGAGATCACCCTCGGTGACAGAATCGATGGCCGTAAATACTTCGGACATGGGGCGACCAAAGCGGCGGAAGGCCAGGCCGCTGAAAACCATCGAGATCAGAAAGAACGCGATTGGAATGCCGCATAATGGTATGAGCAGGCCGCTGCTGATATGCCCGCCGCCTTGTGTGACCGCAAGGTAAATGACAACCCCGATGGCGATGAAGAATAATAGAATGATGCCGCCGAAGACCATGGCAAACGGCCAGAAGAAACGTCGGCCTGAGCGCCAGCTGCCCGGCGGAAGGTGGTGCAAGGGAAATTGCGGAGGGTGGTGTCTCATTGCTGCTCGATCAATCGATACCCTATTCCATAAACGGTTTCGATGAACGGCGAGCCGGCTGAGGGACTTTCGAGTTTGCGCCGCAGGTTCTTAATGTGAGAGTCAATGCTGCGATCGATGCTGGAGGCACCACCGTGCAGGTCGTCCAGCAATTGTTCGCGTGTCAGAGTCTGTCCCGGGCGTCTTGCGAGGAGGTTGAGCAGTTTGAATTCGATCGGTGTTAGTCGGAGAGGCGTCTCGTTCAAGGTGACGGTATATTTTTCCGAGTCGATTTCGAGCGCGCCCACGCGCAGGATTGCAGGAGCCTTGACCTCGCCGTGCGTTCTGCGGAGCAATGCGTGCACGCGGGCAACCAGGGCGCGAGGGGAAAACGGCTTGGTGATGTAATCGTCCGCGCCGATTTCGAGGCCGACCACCTGATCCGCCTCCTCAGCCAGGGCGGTCAACATGATGATGGGTACATCGCTTTCGCGGCGCAGAATGCGGCAGACCTCACGGCCGTCGATAATCGGGAGCATGAGGTCGAGGACGATGAGATCGGGTTTGTCGCGTCGGGCGGCCGCAAGTGCGGATTCCCCATCCCCAGCAGTAATGACGCGATAACCGTTTTTTTCCAAAAAATCCCGCGCCAGGCGCACAATCTTGGGTTCGTCGTCCACGATAAGGATGAGTTCCTGCATGGGATAAGTTTAACTGAAATCAAGAAAGGGTGAAAAAGATTTGCCGTCCTGATCCGAATCAGGACGGCTATGTTGAATTGGAATTACTTCTTCTCTTCCGGCGCTTCTTCCTTCTTTTCGCCCGCCTCACCTTGGGGTTTCATCCAGGGCGGACCGCCCCACGGATGTCCATATGGACCATGTTCCCACGGGCCGTGATGTCCCCAACCCATCCGCCAAGGGCGGAAGAAGATCATCCGCATCAGACCGAGGAAGAAGAACAGGAAGAGGATCGAGGCGAAGATTCCCCCGATGGGGAAGACGCCAAAGTGATGATACGGATAGAACCCGTGGCCGTAGCCATATCCATACATCGGCGGGAAGAGCACGCCCTGCCCGCTATCAGCGGCCTGTGAAATGGCTGACGCGACTTCGGGAGCCTGGGCGATGCCCTGGGTAATTCCCGCGCGGTAAGCCATAAAACCGCCTCCGACCATCAGGCCGACGAGGAGCAGGACCCCGATCAGCCGAAAAACGAAACCGTTGCGAAACATCGTTACCTCCGTTTGGTGTTTTGATTTGGTTTGTTCATTCGCCCCGACTGTAACAGTCAAATGTGAAGGGATTATGGGTGAAGGCGGGAGGGTTTGTGGAGGCTGTATATGAGGAATATCAACAATTCGATACACTTTTAATAGCTTCTCATCCGGGCACGCAAATGATAGAATGCCGGGCGGTAATAAGCGGGAAGGTTGCAGCGTCCTGATTTCGACTACGTGAAAAATTTGCAGGTATTGAGATATTATATGTCCACAAATGGCAAAGAGAAGAACGTCAAATTACTGATCCTAGGTTCGGGCCCCGCCGGGCTTTCGGCGGCGTTGTATGGCGCGCGCGCGGAACTGGCGCCTGTGGTGCTGACCGGCACTCAATTGGGCGGTCAGGCTGCGCTGACCTTTACCATCGAAAATTATCCTGGTTTTCCCGAAGGCGTGGGCGGGGCGCAATTGGGTGAATTGTTTCAAAAGCAGGCCGAACATTTTGGGGCAACGGTCGAGTTCGATACCGCGCACGAAGTGGATTTGTCCCAACGCCCGTTCAAGGTCGTGACGGATAACGGCGAGTACAAAGCGGGTACGCTCATCATCACCACTGGAGCCAGCCCGAACCATTTGAGGATAGAAGGTGAAACCGAGCTGACCGGCAGGGGTGTATCGTACTGTGCCACGTGCGATGGGTGGTTCTTTAAAGATAAGAAAGTGGTGGTTGTGGGGGGAGGGGATAGCGCGCTCGAGGAAGGGTTGTTCATCACCCGCTACGCATCCTCCGTGACCATCGTTCACCGGCGCGACGAGTTGCGCGCCAGCCCGATCCTTCAAAAACGCGCCAGGGAGCATCCCAAGGTCAATTTCATCTGGAACACGGTCGTCACGGAAGTCATCGGCGGCGAGAAGGTCGAAGCCTTGCGTTTGAAGAATGTAAAAACCGGCGAGGAAACGATCATCGAAACGGACGGGTTGTTCATCTTCATCGGTCATAAGCCGAACACGGAAATGTTTTTGGGCCAGTTGGAGATGAGCGACCTCGGGTACATCACGGTCAACGACAAAATGGAGACGAACGTTGCGGGAGTTTACGCGGCGGGGGAGGCGGCGGATCCGCACTTTCGCCAGGTGGTCACCTCGGCAGGGATGGGTGCCGCGGCCGCCATTCAGGCGACTCGTTTTCTGGAGGCAGAGACAGGATGAGGTTCGCCTGCCGTCGTAATGAGGACTTCTTTCAAAGAGAAGTCCTTTTCTTTGTCAATCCTGAATATTATGTACTAAAATAGGTGACATTGGATACTAATTTGCTGCCCTGGATCCAGATAAAATAGGCGGAAATTTTTAACGCCTGAGGGCGTCGTTCAAAATACTGGAGGAGACATGAAGAAGATTTCGATCATCGGCGCGGGGAACACCGGTGCAACCGCAGCGCATTGGCTGGCTGAGCGGGAGCTCGCGGATATCGTATTGCTGGATGTCGTGGAAGGAATGCCGCAGGGAAAAGGCCTGGACCTGCAGCAGGCCATGCCGATTGTAGGTTCGGATGTCGAGGTCATTGGTACGAACGATTATTCTGCCACAAAGGATTCTGACATCATCATCATCACGGCCGGGATCGCACGTAAACCGGGCATGAGCCGCGAGGACCTGTTGAAGACCAATGCGGAGATCGTTGGCAAGGCGGCAACCGAATCGCTGAAGTTTTCGCCACAAGCGATGTATATCGTCCTGACCAACCCCTTGGATACCATGGCTTACCTTACGCTGAAGATGACCCGGCTGTCGCGCGAACGCGTAATTGGCCAGGCCGGCATCCTGGATTCCGCGAGAATGCGGGCTTTCGTCGCAATGGAAACCGGCGTCAGCCTCGAGAATATCCAGTGCTATGTACTTGGCGGACATGGGGATGAGATGGTGCCGCTCACGCGCCACTCGAACATCGCCGGCATTCCTTTGAAGGAATATCTGCCTGCGGATAAACTTGGCGCCATTGTCAATCGTACGCGCAAAGGAGGCGGTGAGATCGTCAACCTGCTGAAAACCGGATCCGCATACTATGCCCCCTCCATGGCCTGCGCCCAGATGGCGGAGGCCATCCTCAAGGACAAGAAACTGATCGTTCCCTGCGCCGCCTACATGGAAGGGGAATACGGTTTGAAGGATATGTTCTTTGGGGTTCCCGTCATGCTGGGTGCCGGAGGCATGGAACGAATTATCGAATACCAATTTGACGCCGAGGAAAAAGCCATGTTCGATAAATCCGCCGCCTCAGTGCGCGAGTCGCATGAGGCGTTGAGGAGTCTGATTAAGTTTTAACACAGTCTGCTCGATCGTTCCGCGCCAGGCGATGAATTGGATAACCCACATCGCCTGCACAAATCAATTTAGGAGTTGATTCATGATTTTGCATGACATAATTTCATCCCTGCTGCCGGCCTGGCGGGAACGTATGCGCGTCCTTGCCCGGGATCACGCTGACGTGAAAGTGGATGAAGTCACAGTGGGTCAGATCGTGGGAGGCATGCGAGATATCAAATCGCTGCTGACAGACATTTCCTTTGTCGATCCAGCCGAAGGCATCCGTTTGCGAGGCATGTCCATTCCCGAGCTGCTCAAGGCTCTTCCCAAGGGAAGGGGGAGTAAACTGCCTCTCGTAGGCGGGTTGTACTATTTGTTGATGGTCGGCGAAGTCCCCACGCTGGGGCAGGCCCAGGAAGTGGAAGCGGAATGGGCGAAACGGGCTGAACTCCCCGATTACGTCCACAGGATGCTCAAGGTGATGCCCAAGGACACGCATCCCATGATCCTGTTCTCGCAGGCGGTTATGGCAATGGCGCGCGATTCGGCTTTTACCAAGAGGTATCATGAAGGCATGAAGAAGGATGCCTATTGGGAACCGGCGCTTGAAGATTGCATGGACCTTACGGCCAAGCTGCCGGTGATTGCAGCTTTTATATACAGATACAGGTATCACGGTGAAAAGAAGGTGCCCAAATACAATCCCAAGCTGGATTACGGCGCCAACTTCGCGCGCATGATGAAGGTCTCAGACAAGAAGGGATATGCAGAACTCTCCCGTTTGTACTTCATCCTGCACAGCGATCATGAATCGGGCAATGTCTCTGCGCATGCGACCCACCTTGTGGGTTCCTCCCTGTCAGATATCTACTTCGCCTTTTCCGCCGGTCTGAGCGGATTGGCTGGTCCTTTGCATGGTCTTGCCAACCAGGAGTGCCTGGCTTGGCTGCTGGAGGTTCACAAGAAGTTTGGGGGCGTTCCGGGGCGCGAGGACCTGTATAAGTTTGCATGGGATACATTGAATAGCGGCAAGGTCATCCCTGGTTATGGTCACGCGGTTTTGCGCGTACCGGATCCGCGCTTCACCGCGCAAATGGAATTCGCCAAGAAACGCTTTCCAGAGGATGAGCTGGTGAAGCTTGCGGATCTGGTCTTCGATGTGGTGCCGGCGGTGCTCAAGGAGCAGGGTAAGGCCAAGAATCCCGCACCGAACGTGGATGCGATCTCTGGAACCCTGCAATATTACTATGGTATTCGGGAGTTCGATTTTTATACCGTTTTGTTTGGGGTCGGTCGCGCGCTGGGTGTCACCGCAAATTATGTCTGGGCACGGGCGCTTGGACAGCCGATCGAACGGCCAAAATCAGTCACAACGAAAATGCTGGAAGACGCGGTGGCAAAAGCATCCTCCTCCGCGTAATCCTGCCATCCATGTTTATGGAAATGCACCGGTTACGTGTCTATTGATTTCGCGTGCGCATCATCAGCTAGATTGAATTTAACCAGTTTTACAAATCGCGCCCTGTTCAGCAAATACCAGGGCACGATTTGTTTCGCATGGTCAAGGCTTTCCGCTTCGACAAAAGCCCAGCCCGTGTGATCGTTGTCCTTGCATCACCATTCGAATTGATGCAAATAACCGGCTGCATGCAGATCTTTTAAAACCTGATCGCATTGTTCGAGTAGATGAGGCGATTCGATCAAAAAGCGATTCAGGGATGGTTCTCCTTACCGATAAATTTGACTTTATTATCGGTTGTTTTCGAACGATCTTCAATCCCAATTGGTTATTAACCTGCCTTGACAAGTACAACGATTAGGAATGCATACTCCAGTACGTATTCCTTCAGGTAATCGTACCGCCCGGTTGCGCCTCCATGACCTGCATGGAAATCGGTTTGCAGGAGAACCAGGCTGTCCCCCTGTTTGAGAAGGCGGAGGCGCGCGGCGAACTTGGCCGGCTCCCAATAAGCCACACGAGGATCGTTCAAGCCCGTTGTTAGCAGAACATGCGGATATTGAGCGGCTTTTAGATTATCGTATGGGGAATAGGAGAGCATGTAATCGAACACCTCCTTATCGGCCGGGTCACCCCATTGGTCGTATTCCAGCGTCACCAAAGGAATCGAGGGATCGCTCATGCTGGTGATCACGTCAAGAAAAGGCACTTTACAGATGACCGCCTTGAACAAATCCGGGCGCATGGTCATGCAGGCGCCTGCCAGTAAACCGCCGGCGGAACTTCCGGAGACGGCCAATTTTTCGCTGGAGGTATACCCCTGCCGGATCAACTCCTCCGCGCAGGCGATGAAATCCGTGAAGGAGTTCCTTTTATGCAACAGCCTCCCATCCGCATACCAGTCATAGCCCAATTCAGAACCCCCGCGGACATGCCCGATGGCGTACACGAAGCCGCGATCGAGCAGGCTGAGGATATTTGGGTTGAACGTTGCATCGCTGGATGCGCCGTAGGCTCCATATCCGTGCAGCAGCGTCGGATTCTTGCTGTTTTTCTTCAGATCCTTCCGATACACCAGGGAGATCGGAATGCGTTTTCCGTCCTTTGCCGTCGCAAGAAGGCGCTCAGTGATAAACCGGTGGGGATCGTATCCGCCGGGAAGCTCATCCTGCTTGCGCGTCTCCCACGTCCCGGTTTCCATGTGATAATCGACAATTGTGAAGGGGGTGATCATCGAGGAATAACGAAACCGCAGCTGATTGGAATGGAATTGGGAATTTCCCTCCGGGGATACGTCGTAAACCGATTCGGGGAATTCCACATAGCGCACGCGGCTATGGCCATCCAGACCGCTGATACGAATCCGCTTCAAGCCGGATTGACGCTCGTGTAAAACGAGGTGGCGTTCAAAAACATCGATCGATTCGATCAACACCTCCTCGCGATGCGGAATCAGCTCCTGCCAGTGTTCAGGCTCCAAAGCGTGTATGAGGGCTTTCATAACCTTGAAGTTCTTCGCCTCTTCATTGATTAATATGTAAAAGGCATCCGTGTGATGCGTAGCCGAGTATTCAAGACCCTTTCGCCTGGGAAGCAGGATCGTGGGAGAGGTATCGGGCTGGTCGGCAGGGATGAAGCGCATTTCCTGGGAGGTCGTGTTGTAGTGGTAGGTCATGATATAGCGCTCACTGCGCGTCTTGAAGAGGCCAAGACTGTACGTGGGATCCTCCTCGAAAAAAACCAGGCAGTCGGAGGCTGGATCTTGCCCGAGGTGATGAAGATGCAGTCTGCAAGCGCGATGGGATTCATCCAGCGTGACATAGAACAGCGAGCGGCTGTCACTGCTCCATTCAACGCCCATATGGAAATAGACACTTCCAGAAATTCCAGGAATCGAGTCTGGAAGCAGCTTCGCGGTTGGCAGGTCTTTGACGTACAGGGTGTAAATCTCCGCGCCCTCCAGGTCCAGTGAATAGGCCAGCTTGTTGCCATCCGGACTTACGGAAAACGCGCTCAGGCTGCAAAACTCATGCCCTTCAGCCAAGAGATTCTGGTCGATCAATATTTGTTCTTCAGCTTCCAATGAAAGATGCCTGCGACAATAGATGGGATATTGGCGGTCCGCCTCCGTGCGAGTGTAATAAAAGTAATCCCCCTTCCTTTCCGGCACACTGGAATCCACCTTTTGGATGCGGCTTTTCATTTCCTCGAACAATTGTTGTTGCAGGGATTGGGTGTGCTCCAGGACCTTCTCAAGGTACTCGTTTTCAGCGAGCAGGTATTTTTTGACTTCAGGATCCTCGTGATTCCGCAGCCAGTAGAACTCATCCTTACGCGTGATGCCATGCTGAGTGATGACATGCGGATTCGGTTTGGCCATGGGAGGAGGAATCCCATGGCGCAGGTCAATATTCGTTTTCATTGATAATCCGCGTTCAGTGCCTCGATGTCGATCAGCGTGCTGTCGAAGCGTGCGTACATATCGCTTTCAAGCTGTTGATACTCGGGATTGGCACGAATGTAATCTCCGAACGGCGCAAAATTGTCCGCGATCACATCCGGCTTCAATTCACCGATGCTGTATTCGTAATTCCATTTGTTGTGGCCGGGGTAAAACTCGCCCATGGCGGGTCCCCTGGCGACGATGGGATCGTTCAAACCGAGCAGGTCAATCGTCCTGCGCTGGGAATAATAGGGAATCTGCCCGGCTGCGTGAACCGCGATCATCGCCTCCGGAGAAGTATGTTTGGCGATGTGCAAGCCGATTTTCACACGACGGATATCCGCTTTCAGCAGCGGCGCGTTGTTGATGGCGTAGTCAAGCCAGGGCTCGCCGCTGACGATCATCAGCGAAGCCAGGCCGAAGGCAATGGTTGGAATCAAAATCCGTGTGGATGGAGGTTTTTTCGATCGCGCATTTTCCAGATCGGTCAAAAGTCGATCCGCCATAAGGCTGAACAGCATGAGAAGCGGAGGCATGCCGAGCGTGATGAAACGATTGGCAGAGTTGGTCTCGGGTTCTGCATAATCTCCGCCGATGCTTATCGAATATGCACATTGGGCAAGGAAAAGCCCGATCAATAAAAGCAGTTCGGGTTTGCGGGATTGTCGGTAATGGATTAATCCCAGCACTGAAAACAGAAAAAGAAAGAGGGTATCGCGCAGGTTGAATTCAATGAATGCCAGAATTCCGCGCTGCATGCGTTCCCAAATCGTATAGCCGGCCACTTTCTGATAATAGGTTGTGGGAAGCATGTCTCCAAAATAGTTCTTTTGAAACAGGAGTATGGCGGCTATCGTAACTGCAATCCCCAGGATGGGGAGCAGGGCTTTGCGCGACCTGTATCGCGCGATGGAATAAACCGCGATCCCCACTGCTCCGATGCAGGCATCCAGGCGAACGATCACAGCTAGCGAGAGCAGCAGACCCACTAGACACGGATTTCGTTCCGAGAGAGTAAGCAGCAGTGCGCCATTGAGAAGCAAAACTAACAGTCCCACTTCCATGCCCCGCAGCGACCAGAAAACCAGGGGGAAGTAGAAAGCCGTAAGGATCATGGACAATGCGGGTGCATGGTTTGAGCCGGGATTAAAATATTCCGCTATGCTACCTGTGACGAGTATGTTCCCCAAAAGGATTGCCAGCGAGATCAGCATGATCGTCAAGGATACTTTGGAGGGTTCGATTGGAAACACATGTACGAATGCCATAACGAATGTCCATCCGGGATTCGTAAAACCTTGAATCGGCGGCTCGCCGGCATTCCATACAAGACCATTGCCATTCGCCAGGTTCCTTCCATATCGCATCGAGATCATCGCATCGTCCACGAGTGTGAAAAAACGCTCCTCCTCCACCAGGAAGGAGGATCCAAGGATGAAGGCAAGATAAAGACAAGCCGAAATGACAAGCAAATACTGTTGGAATTTCCGCATGGCAGGGGCGAGTATATCACGTCGGAAATCCTCGATTGCAGGCGCGAAGGCGCGAAGCGGAGAAGAATCGGATTAAACTCTATGATATATTTACCTTAATTTCGTCGTGATTGCGAATTGCCTTACAGCACAATGACAGGAACTTCCTATGACTTCCCAAAATGCTCGTAATCCCGGAACTCCACTGGACCTCGATTGGGTGATGGGCGCGCACGTCAACAAGAGCGCCGTGGAGCGGCGCGTTGAAACCCTTCCCAAACGACGGTCGATTAAAAAGGAATGGCAGGCGGCTTGGCTGCTGCGTGCCATTACCTGCATTGACCTGACCACCCTCAGTGGTGACGACACGCCCGGACGCGTCCACCGCTTGTGCGCCAAAGCCAAACAGCCGATCCGCCCCGATATGCTGGAAAGACTCGGCGTGAACGGTGAAAAAATCACCGTGGGTGCGGTGTGTGTGTATCCCAATCGTGTTCGTGACGCGGTCGAGTCGCTACGCGGCACAGACATTCCAGTTGCCTCCGTCGCGACGGGTTTTCCAGCGGGACAGACTCCGCTCCCACA
>VGNF01000072.1 GCA_016866195.1 Chloroflexota bacterium
CAAAACCTCCATTTTGCACAAAAAAGCCTGGAGATTTTTCGTAAATGTGAAGACCAGGCTGGGACATCAAAATCTCTTACCTCGCTGGGTGAACTTGCGCGCATTCAGGGTGATTTTGTAACCGCTGAAGCGTGCTATAAGGAAAGTCTGCTGTATTCGCTGCAGATCGGCGAACGCTTTCGTGATTCTGTGCAGTACAATAACCTTAGTTTCATATCGTTTCGCAGGGGAGAGTATCAGAAGGCGGTGGAGTACAGCCTGCGAGGGCTAAAAATTTTACTTGAGATGGGAATACCTGATGTTTCAACCTGGCTTTACAGCCTGGCTGGGCCAACCGCCGCACTCGGGAATCCGCAAAAAGCCGCCCGCTTGCTGGGGGCTGCCCAGTCACAGCTCGATTCTGCAGGGGTGGAATTGCAGACCGCTGATCGGCAAGATGCGCAGTTGATCATCTCTGCCACACGAAAGGCTCTGGATGCAGATACTTGGCAACAGTCCTGGCAAGCTGGTTATTCCATGACTCCCCAGCAGGCTATTGAGTTTGCCCTGCAAGGTCATTAAAGAAGAGGGCAACTGAGTTTTTCTGGTTCAGATTGTCTCCTTAGCCACCAGGCAGTATGTTGCATAAGCGGGCATTGGCCGAGTAGGCGGTGTTCGTTTGGCCCTAGCGGGACCCGGGCCCGTATCGAAACCACCAACAGAAAGTGAAAATAGAATTTCATGTTGTGGTTTCGACACGCCCTCGCTTTCGTTCGGGCGGCTCAACCACCGTTCGAATTAAAATGGATCGGCCAATTACCGAGTCTATTTTATTTTCCTTGAATGAGCCGCGAATAAGCGAATGGACTCGGCGACAGGCGAGTCCATTTTTGCCGACCACTGGTCAATGAATACTGAGGACTGCTTACTGTCCCGCCTGCAACCGTTCTGCCAGCCAGATTTTGATGATTGATTGACGCGTCACGCCCAACCGTTTGGCTTCGCGATCCAGCGCCGCGAGCATCCAGACAGGAATTTCCATGTTTATTCGCCTCTGTTCCTCGGCGGGACGCCGCGCTTTGGACAGGTCAAGATGTTCGATGAGGCTCTCGCCGCTATCGAATTTTTTATCGAAGTTAGAGGCTTTCGTTTTCATGGAGTTCGATCTCCTCGTCTCTTGAACGCCGCACGGAAATGATCCGAATGTTCTCGCCGCGATACGTGATCACTGCCGACCAATGCTTGCCTCCGATTTAACCGATCACCAGAAAACGCGGCTCGTCCAAATTCTTCGCGGGGATTTCGAGATAGGCTTCGTCATCCCAGAGCGCCTGAACCTCATCAAAGTCAATACCGTTTTTAGCGAGGTTCAAGTCGCTCTTGTGCGAGTCAAATTCAAAAGACACGGGGCAATTATACCAACATCAAAAAACAGATTCCCCCGCCCGCCAACCCCACTTACCACTCCCCAATTACCAATTACATTCTCCACTAAAAACTGATGACTGTCCATTGATTGCCGATCACCCCTTTTCCGGTACAATAGAATCACATCCCACAAACAAGGAGGCTGCATGAGCGAACGAGTTGCCATCGTGGGCATCGGCTGGTCGGGGTTTCGGCCAGGCACCCCAGACGTATCCTATAAGGAAATGATCTACGAAGCCGCGGTGCGCGCCTACAATGACGCGGGTGTGGACCCGCGCAAGGACGTGCAGTCCTTCGTCACCGTGGCGGAGGATTTTCATGAAGGCACGAGCATCTTCGACGAGTACACCCCGGATCAGCTCGGCGCGGCCATGAAGTCCATGCACACCATCACGGGCGACGGCTTGCACGGGCTCGCCACCGCGGTCATGCTCATCCGCACGGGACGCTTCGACGTGGTCGCGGTCGAGGGTCACAGCAAGGCCTCCAATATCCTTACACCCGATGCCATCACCGCGTATGCACAGGACCCCGTGCTCAACCGTCCCTTGCGACTCAATACACACTTCGTCGCGGGAATGGAGATGAATCGCTACTTGTACGAAAGTGGCGCGGACGCGGACGCCTGCGCAGGAGTCGTCTCAAAGAACCGACGCAACGCCCTGAAAAATCCCCTCGCCTCGTTCGCCGCGGATTTTTCCCCGGACGAGGTGTTGGGCGGTCCCTCCCTGGCATGGCCGTTGGGGATGCACGAAACTGCCAAATCCGCGGACGGCGCGGTCGTGATGGTGCTGGCCTCAGAAAAAACATCCGCCTCCCTCACCGACAACCCGATCTGGATCGCGGGCATCGGCTGGTGCAACGACTCGCCCTCGCTCGAATCGCGCGCCTGGGCGAAACTGCCCTACATCGAAAAATCCGCGCGCATGGCATTTCAACAGGCGGGAATCAAGAATCCGTTTGGTGAAATTGACTTCGCAGAAATTGACGATACCTACGCCTACAAGGAACTGCAATCGCTCGAGGCGTTGGGTGTATGCGGATTCGGTCAGGCAGGCGCGCTGCTTAAGGATGGAGTGCTCGATCCTGCGGGAGAATTCCCCGTCAATGTTTCCGGGGGCAGCCTGGGCGTCGGTCACCTGCTCGACGCCACCGGATTGCACCGGGCATTGGAGGCCGCTCTTCAGTTGAGGGGCGAAGCCGGCGCGCATCAGTTGAAGGATGTCCACGTCGGCCTGGTTCAGTCCTGGCGCGGCGTCCCCACCACCAGCGGCGCGGTCGCGGTGCTGACGAATTAAACGCAAGGACTAACCGCCGAGTGCGCGGAGAACGCGGAGAAATTCATCAACCACAAAGAACACAACGGACACGAAGGAAAAAGTCCCCAAATTTATAGACTCTTTCCCCTTTGTGTACTCACCTGTACTGCAACGTACGCGGTGCGGTGCAAGTGTCGTGACCTTCGTGGTTAAAAAAAAGAAACTCCGTGCAATCCATGTAATCCGTGTACAAAGGAGTGACAATGCGTAAAGTTGCCGTGATCGGCGCGGGGATGACCAGGTTCGTCCGCCGCGCATTGGAAACGCCGAAGGAACTTTCCTGGGAGGCTGCCAGGATGGCGCTCGATTCCTGCGAGCTGACCATGGACGACATCCAGGCCACCTGTTTCGGCACCGCGCCCGATGCCTTCGACGGCATTCATATGAACGGCGAATACGCCAGCGACGGCGCGGGGGGATGGGGTAAACCGTATATGCGGTCGTACGTCGGCGGTGGGACGGGCGTGTTCAACCCAATTCAAGGCTGGTATCACGTCGCCTCGGGCATGTTCGATGTGGTGATGGTCGTGGCCGAGGAGAAGATGTCCTCGTTCTATCCGCACGCGCAAGCTGCCTTCGTGACCATCTTCGATCACACCACCGAACGCGCCCTCAAGCCCAACCTGCTGTGGATCTTCGCCCTCGAGATGAACCGCTACATGACGACCTACGGGATCAAAAAGGAAGACATCGCCCGCGTCTCGGTGCAGCACAAACGCAACGCTGCCAATCATCCCTGCCCCCTGCTCGGCGAAGCGGACATTACCGTGGAGGACGTCTTGAATTCCGAAACGCTCGCCTGGCCGGTTCAGCGCTTCGACGTCTCGCCCGTGTCGGACGGTGCTGTCGCCATCATCATGGCCGCCGAACATGTTGCCAAGCGCCTGACCAGCAAACCCGTCTGGATCGAGGGCGTGGGCTGGCATCTCGATTCTGCCTACTGGACGAACCGCGACCTCGTCTATCCGCGCTACGTCGAATACGCCGCAAAGATGGCCTACGACATGGCGGGCATCAGGGAGCCGCGCAAGGAGATCAATATCGCCGAGCCGTACGATCCCTTCGACTACAAGGCTTTGCATCACCTCGAAGGACTCCAACTTGCCGATCGCGGCAGGGCGGTGGAGCTGTATATCAATGGTACCGCTGCACCTGATGGGAACATGCCCGTCTGTCCCTCCGGTGGATTACTGGGCGTGGGCAACCCGATCGCCGCGGCGGGTCTGATGAAGATCGCCGAACTGTTCTGGCAGTTGCGCGGTGAAGCCGGTGATCGTCAAGTGCCCGGGCAGCCCAGGCGCGGCGTCGCGCAGGCTTGGGGCGATCTGATGCAGGTTGGCACCGTGGTGGTGATGGGAAGATAGACGATGGTCTGTGGTCAATCGTCCATGGTCAGTTCAAGGAGCGAACATGACTTCACGCATCAAACATTTCCCCGGCACCTCCCTTGGCGAAAAGGATTTCGACGAGGGCAAGGTGCTGTTCGTCCATGATGAATTGAAAGCGGATTACGCTTGGGACACGGGCATCGGCATTGGCTCGTATCTTGCGGGGCTCAAGCGCGGTGTCATTCTCGGCTCGTACTGCGCCCATTGCCGCAAGATCGTCGTTCCGCCGCGCACGGTCTGTGAGTGGTGTTTTCACCCGATGAACGAGTACGTGCAAGTGAAGGACACTGGCATGGTCAACACCTTTTCGCTGTGCTACGTGACGTGGGACGTGCAGCGCATCAGCGAGCCGGAGATCCCCGCCGTCATCATGCTGGATGGCGCGTCCGAGTTGAGCGATTCGTCCGTGATCATGGGCGGCATCCTGCACAAACTCGGCGAAGTGGATCCGCAGAAGGTGCACATCGGCATGCGCGTGCAAGCCGTGTGGAAGCCCGAGCCTGAGCGCGAAGGCGCCATCACGGATATTTTGTATTTCAAACCGATTTAACCGCAGAGCAGGCGGTGAACGCGGAGAAAAAGAATTTATACACAAAGGACACAACGGGCACGAAGGAAGAAGGCCGTTACCGCCTTTTTCCCTTTGTGTACTCACCTGCACTGCAACGTACGCGGTGCGGTGCAAGTGTCGTGACCTTTGTGTTTAAAAAAAAGAGCTTCTGCGTTCTTTGCGCTCTCCGCGGTTAAATAAAGGAGTTAACAATGACTTTACTCGAACGCGACCCCCAAGCCCCCACTGCCTGGCGCGGGAACCTGCCGGTCACCAGCCGCTACACCTACGGCCTTGCCGGCGAGAAATTCTTCCGCACGCTCAAGGACGAGGGGAAGATCATGGGCACGGTCTGCAACAATTGCGGCCGAACCTACGTCCCCGCCACGGCTTTCTGTGAACGCTGTCTCTCCGAATTGACCGAATGGGTGGACGTCGGCCTCGTCGGCGAATTACACACCTTTACCCGGCTCTTCGTGGACTACGATGGCAATCCGCTCGACGAGCCCGAACTGGTGGGCTTCATCGGTTTCGGCGACGGCGGTCTCATCCACAAACTCGAAGCCGACCCCGATACGCTGGAGATTGGGAAGAAAATGGAAGCGGTGCTCAAGCCCAAATCCAAGCGCACAGGTTCCATTTTGGATATCGAGCATTTCAAGCCGGCAAAGTAGTTGCCGGGTGAGCACAGAAAGCCTGTCCTAAACGTTGTCGAAGGGTGGCAGGCCGGAACTGCCTGCTATCCTTCTTTCCCCTTTCTTCTCCGCGGAGATTCCCATGCTTCTCCTCAACCCAAAAAACATCACTCGCTTCTATCCCGACGAAATTTCCCGTCAAATCATGCTCAAGACCATTGCCTTCTTTGAAGGGAAGGGCAAGCGGAGAATCAAGGAGGACGACCACAAGCGTATCTGGTACGCCGATTTCATCGACTTCCAAAAGAATGAAGAAATATTTGCCAGCCTGCTCACGCCCGCCCCCTATGGCGAAGCCGGGGCGCGCTGGGATACGTGGCGCAATTGCGAGTTCAACGAGATTCTCGGCTTCTATGGTCTGGCTTACTGGTACACCTGGCAGGTGTCCATTCTCGGGCTCGGGCCGGTCTGGATGAGTCCCAATGAGGCGCTCAAGCGGAAGGCAGCGCAGTTGTTGCGCGAAGGCGAGGTATTCGCCTTCGGACTGTCCGAACGCCAGCACGGCGCGGACATCTACTCGACCGAGATGACACTCACCCCTCAGCCGGATGGGACCTATCTCGCTAATGGGGAGAAATACTACATCGGCAATGGCAATGTCGCTCCACTGGTCTCGACCTTTGGCAGGTTCGCCGATACAGGTGAGTACGTCTTCTTTGCGGCAGATTACCGCCATCGCAGCTACAACCTGATCAAGAACGTCACCGACAGCCAGTCCTATGTTGCCAATTTTGAGTTGAAGGATTATCCCGTCACCGAGGGGGATATCCTGCACAGAGGGCAGGCGGCCTGGGACGCGGCGCTGAACACGGTCAACATCGGCAAGTACAACCTTGGATGGGCTTCGATCGGGATCTGCACGCACGCGATTTACGAAGCCCTCCAGCATGCAGCGAACCGCCGTCTCTACGGGATGGCCGTCACGGATTTCCCTCACGTGCGCGGCATGTTCACGGACGCATATGCCCGCTTGGTGGCCATGAAGCTGTTCGCCCTGCGCGCCGGGGATTATATGCGCGCTGCTTCGCCTGACGACCGGCGCTACCTGCTCTACAATCCGACCGTCAAGATGAAGGTCACCACCCAGGGTGAGGAGGTCATCAATCTGTTGTGGGATGTGATCGCGGCGAAGGGTTTCGAGAAGGATATGTACTTCGAAATGGCCGCCCGCGATATCCGCGCCCTGCCAAAACTGGAAGGTACGGTGCATGTCAACATTGCCCTTATCCTCAAGTTCATGGCGAATTATTTTTTCATGCCGGGCGAGTACCCTCCTTTGCCCACCCGCAGTGAAGCCATCAATGACGATTTCCTGTTCAATCAGGGACCGGCCAAGGGCCTGGGAAAAATCCAGTTCCATGATTACAACCTGGCCTACGGCCTGTACGATCTGCCCAATATTCGGATCTTCAAGGAACAAATTGAAATATTGAAGACCTTTCTCGCCACTGCCACCCCGGACGAAGCCCAGCAAAAAGATACTGATTTCCTTCTGACACTCGGTGAACTCTTCACACTGGTCGTCTATGGGCAATTGATCCTTGAGAATGCCAGGCTCTATGAGGTGGATGAGGACACCATTGATCAGATCTTCGACTTCATGGTACGCGACTTTTCCAAGTACGGATTGCAACTTTACGGAAAACCCAGCACCACCTCGGGACAAATGGAGTGGTGCCTGAAGATGATTCGCAAACCCGCCGTGGATGCCGCCCGTTTCAACCGCGTCTGGCTGGGTTCGGTCCTTGCCTTGAAGGACGCATACGAGATGAAAACGTGAGTTGGAGCATCCATTCCCTGTCGATGCACCTCGACCGGTGGATCCGGCAACGGGAGGATGAGTTTCATCCACACGGTGATGTGTGCAGTGGAGATCCACATGGGTTTTGAAGAACACAAACTACAGGGCAGTCCCCACCACTTCCTCGTCCAGCTCGCCGGCGCGTGGACGGGAAATTCGCTCACCTGGCTGGATGCGGACGAAGCGCCGCACGAATCGCCGGTTCAGGGCAGCATCCAGCTGATCCTGGATGGGCGATTTGCCCTTTACCTGTACCAGTCCGTCATGAACGGGGAACCGCAGCACGGCATGTTCACCTTCGGGTACAACACCCAGCTCGACCGCTACGAATCCGCCTGGGTGGACAGTTTCCACAACCGGACGGCCATCATGTACTGCACCGGGGAGGTGCTGGAGAGGGGGTTCTCCGTGGCGGGCAGTTACCCCGATCCCTCCGGCGGCCCGGATTGGGGCTGGCGCACGGTGGTGGAGCTGATCGACCGGGGGCATCTGCGCCTGACCGCCTACAACCTCAACCCGCAGGGGGTAGAATCCCGGGCGGTGGAGACAACCCTGACCCGTTCAACGCAGACAGCATCGGTGTGAAATTACAGCTACTTATCAGAGTTGAAAAGAGGTGCCGCTTTGCCCATATCCAGTGTAAGATAAATGTGACACTCCTCCCAGAGTTGTCCTGATTAATAAAGGATGTGGCAAATGGAGAATTTTGAGGCTCGAAAGTTTTGTGGGATCTGCAAACTGCCAAATGAACGGGATGCTGCCGTGTGTGTGCACTGCGGTGCACGGTTCGAAGTGGAATCCCCCGTGGCCGGCACCACCAACCTCATGGAAGAGCGCCGGGGCGTTTCGCCGGATCTGCAAGAAAGAATTACCCGGCAGCTCGCGCCGCCTCCCGAGGGGATGGCGATCTTCATGATGGACAAGACCGAGCCGTTCTCGGTGATGAAGGATCAGGAATTCGTCATCGGCAGGGCCAGCGAGCTGACGGACGAACCGTTGGTGGACCTGACCCACATGGATGGCTTTGCCATGGGCGTCTCGCGGCGGCACGCCATGATCCGCGCCTCCGGAAAAAAATATCTCGTCGTCGACCTCAACAGTTCCAACGGCACCTGGTTGAACGGCGTACGGCTGGTACCATCCAAACCCTATGACCTTTACAGCGGGTCTGTGCTGCAGCTCGGCCGCATGCGGTTGGTCGTGATTTACGTTGCCCCCTCCGAATCACTCAAGTCGAAGTAAGTGTTCCCCTCCACGGGTGCAGCAATGGTTTCCGGCAATCCTGCAGGCGCAAAAATTCGTCAGATCGCTGAGTTGCTCGACGCCGGCCAGGTGAAGGAAGCGCGGCGGTTGCTGCGCGAGGTCCTGCTGAAAAACCGCCGCAACCTGGAAGCCTGGGAACTGTTATGGCGGGCGGTGTACAGCGTGCGCGAGGAAATGATCTGCCTGAATCACATCCTCGCCATCAACCCGGACCATGGTCCCGCCCGTCGTCGGATGGACGACATCCGCCTGCGCGGCGAGGCCTCCAGCACAACCGGCGATCTGGTCCACACTGCGCCCTTGATAACCGAGGATCCGCCGGTTTCGAAATCCCCTCGCCCCGCGCGCCCTCCAGCACCTGCGCGGCGTAAGAAGAAAAAGGGGTCCAACGCACTTCTGTTCCTGTTTTTGTTGTTATTCCCCGCGGTTTGTGCAGGCATTTTTGGATTCGCCCTGTACCGCGCCGGATACATCCCGTCCATATTCGGTTCCAACCTGACCGCCACCGCCATCGCGCAGCAAAATGCCACCTGCCGGGCGGTGATCGAGAAAGCCATGCAGGTCTCGGACGATCACTGCAACCGCATCGGCACCAATAAGGCCTGTTACGGGAACAACACGATCAAGGCGGAGCTCGAGCCGGGTACAACCGGTCAATTCTCGAAGCGCGGCGACATCGTCGAGGTGAACCAGGTGCGCCGCATCTCGGCCTCCCCGCTCAAAATGGATACGGAGGAGTGGGGCATCGCGGTCTTTCGGATCACGGCCAACCTGCCGCGCTCCCTGCCGGGCGAGACCGTCACCATGGTGGTCTTCGGCAACACCACGCTCGATAACGAAAGCGGCGACCTCGAAACCTTTTTCTTTTCGAGCGAGCTCGGGCAGATCGTGTGCGAGAAGGCGCCTAACGACGGCATCATGATCTCCGTTCCCGATGGCAGCGGTGTGACGCTGAATGTCAACGGCGCTGAGTTGACGTTGACCGGCGACGCCAGCCTGACCGCCTCCAAGAACGGGAAGATGGAGGTCAGCCTGTTCGAGGGGACCGGACGGATCGTTGCCGGTGGGCAGGAGCAGACCTTCGATGCCGGAGAAAAGGTGGAGGTTCAATTGGGAGGCGAGGATGGGACTGAATCGATCGGGGCACCCTCCGCACCGGAACCAATCGGGCAGGAGGACCTGGATACAGCCTGCGCCCTGACCGGTCAATTTTGCACCCAGGATAAGATCACGCCGGTCCCGAGCGATCAGGTGCAGCAGACTCTCGGAGCCACATCAACAAGTACCACTACCGGCTTGCCAACGCCGATCGCCTCGCGCACGCCCACGATCACCCCCTCTGCGACCTTCATTGTGCTGCCCTCGTGGACCGCAACCCTGACTCCCACGCGGACGCGCACCCTCACGCCTGTCGTCACGCGGACACGTACACCGACTCGTACACCGACTCGTACGCCGACGCGCACACCATCCAGAACACCTACGACAGGTGGTGGGGGTGGTGGGGGTGCACCGACGATCAGCGGCGTGGTGCCCAACTCCGGGACCACTGCAGGCGGGACCTCGGTGACGATCAGCGGCACGAACTTCGTCTCCGGAGCCACGGTCACCTTTGGAGGGACCGCCGCCACCGGGGTGACGGTCGTCAATGCGACCACGATCACCGCCACCACGCCGGCACGCGCGGCGGGGGCAGTGAATGTTGTGGTCACCAATCCCGGCGGGTTGAGTGGGACGCTGACGAATGGATATACCTACGTTGCTCCACCCACGGTCACCAGTGTGGTGCCCAACTCCGGGACCACTGCAGGCGGGACCTCGGTGACGATCAGCGGGACGAACTTCGTCTCCGGAGCCACGGTCACCTTTGGAGGGACCGCCGCCACCGGGGTGACGGTCGTCAATGCGACCACGATCACCGCCACCACGCCGGCACGCGCGGCAGGGGCAGTGAATGTTGTGGTCACCAATCCCGGCGGGTTGAGTGGGACGCTGACGAATGGATATACCTACGTTGCTCCACCCACGGTCACCAATGTGGTGCCGGACTCCGGGACCACTGCGGGCGGGACCTCGGTCACGATCAGCGGCACGAACTTCGTCTCCGGAGCCACGGTCAGCTTTGGAGGAACCGCTGCCACCGGTGTGACGGTCGTCAATGCGACCACGATCACCGCCGACACCCCGGCACGCGCGGCCGGGGCGGTGGATGTGGAGGTCACCAACTCCGACGGGCAGAGTGGGAGCCTGCCCAATGGGTTCACATATACATCCCCACCCGCCTGCGGTTCCATCTCGGCCAGCGCCGTTACTGTATCGGGGTCGCCCAGCAAACAGCTATTAACCAAAATAACCAACGGAACCGGCTCGCTGATCACGCTCACCAGTGTCAGTATTACCAACACTGAGACTTTGGTTTTGATTACTGCCAATGCGGCGACAATTTGGTCAGGCTCCAATAACAACCCGACGAAGAATATCTCTTCATGGACAGGTGCCCTTTCGGATCGTGAAATTGGCGCAGGTGGGACGAAGGATATGGTATTTGAGTTCCAGAATCCCGTGGAATTTGTTGCCACGGACATCAGCATGAACTTTGATAATGGCTGCACCGTCAACGCAAGCTATCCCTGATTATTATATTAACGCTCCCACCTTGATTGTTTCAGTATTCTATCAAGCACAACCACAGAAAGGGTGGGTGTACAACCCGCTAAAGCCTGTGTTTTCAAAAATTCTCAGGTTCGAGCCAGACCTTGACATTTGCTTAAGAGGTCTACTATCAAAATTCCAGGATGACTGATATTTAAGTTATTATTGGTTGCGAAATGAGTTGTCGGGTAATCAAAGGCAGGCAATACATTTTCCCCGGATCACAATGGCTGTGAACCATCCCTCTCTCATGCTCAGCGACCTCCACTCCGGCCTTCAATTTCGTGAATATCGGCTGCTCGAGCATATCGGCGCGGGCGGCCAGGCCGTGGTCTGGTCGGCGGAGGACACCCAGCGGAACGACATCGCCGCCATCAAGTTCAACGAGATCGACGATTCCGCCCAACAGCAGGTGGACGACGTCCAAATCGAACGCCAGCTGGAAAAGCTGGTCAGCGTCCGGCATACGCACATCCTGCCGGTGTACGATTACGGCCTGGAGGGGAAGATCCGCTACCTGGTCTCGCCGTATGTGACCGGCGGGTCGCTGTTCGACAAGATCAAACGCGGTCCGCTTCCTCTTGGCGACGGATTGCGCTTTGCGACCGAGGTGGCCTCGGCGCTGGAATGCCTGCACAGCCAGCGGATCATTCACCGCGACCTCAAGCCCTCCAACATCCTGCTGAATCTGCGTCAGCACAGCTACCTGGCGGATTTCGGGCTGGCGCGCGCGGTCTCCGCCACCACACAGGCCATGCACACCGGGCGCGGCACACCGCCCTACGCACCGCCCGAGCAGCACAAACTGGCCGAGATCACCCACAAGTCCGATATCTACAGTTTTGGCATTCTGCTGTATGAGATTTTCACCGGGCGCCTGCCGTGGGAGGGCGAGCGAATGCTCGGCATTCAGCAGTTGTATTCGAACGTCGAGCTGCCCGATCCGCTGGAGTTCAACAACCGCCTCCCGCCGTTGATGGCGGATGTGCTGCGGCGCGTGACCTCTGCAGACCCGGTCCGCAGGCCGAGTTCGGCGGGCGAAGTGATGAAGATGATCTATTACATCTTCAACATCAAGAGCTTTCCCACGCCCGACATGAATCTGGATGCGGCCGAGGTGCGCGCCCGGGATGTGGAGGAGTTGCTCAGCCACAACCTGGCACGCTGGAGCATGGCGGAAAACCGGCAGGATACCGACCTGACCCGCTTTGCATTAATCCATCAGGAAGTGAGCAGGAGACAAGCCAATGAGTCGCAGGCCGGCCTGGGCCGCTTCATGTTGTTCCACGCGCTCAAGTACGGCTACCGCGAGGACGACTGGTGGGCGAAGGTCACGAGCCCGCAGGAACGGGCTTCGGTCCTGACCAAGCTGTTGGACATGCGCAACGAAGTGGTCGCTGTCCGTGTGCTCGACCACCTCCTGACGGACAGGGAATTGCGCGCAATGTTCGGGGGAGGATCCTCCGTGATCATAAACGGCCTGTTGGAAATGGCTGCCGATTCCAAAAGCCCGGAGTTGGCCGGCCGTTTGATCGAAGGAACGCAGGCACTTGTCCCAGCCGTGGCGGCTTGGAGCGATTCTGGGACTCCGCCCGGACAGGAGCGGCTGCTGGGCGGGCTGGCCATCGAAGATTCAGAAACGGGCGACCGCGCCGCCCGCCTGATCGGTCATTTGCGGTCCCAACCGGCGGTGCGTTTCATATTGGAAAATGCCGATCCAGGCAGGTTGTCCGGCATCCTCCTGGAGATCCAGCAATTCGCAGGCAGCCTGCCGGCCTTCGTCAGCCGCGGGATGCGCCTGCGCGTCTTTCTGGAATGGGCCATCCAGCGCGTGACGTTCCAGTCGAATCGGCTGGCCGGAGCGTATGGCTTTGCGCTGATCGGGGCGACCTTCGGGATCGCCACACAGGTATTCCTGACCTACCGCCTGCCGCAGTTCATGGATACCGCCCGCATCTCCTCCTCCTTGATCCAGGGATTGATCATCGGTTCGGTCTTCAGCCTCGGAATCCTGAAAACCCGGGTCGTCGTCGAGAGATTTGCCGGAGCGAATGGTTTCCTGCGAATTTTGTCCGGCACGCTGCTCGGCGCGCTGGTCATCAACATCGCCATGTTCATTTTTCATGTGCTCTTTATCGACACGGTTCCCTCCGGATTCCTGATCCCCCTGGGCTGCCTGCTGATCGCCTTTGCCTTTTCCGTAGGAGGACTGATTCGCTGGCGGCTGGTAAAAATGATCCTGGCGAGCGGCGCCGTGTTCCTCGCCATCGCCGGCACGTGGTGGATTCATACCACCATGGCCGGTTCGACAACGGACCTGACACCGTTCCTGCGATACGATTATGCCTGGTCCAACCTGCAGACTTCACTGACCGCCCTGGCGGTGGCGTTGTGGATCGGAATCCCCGGCAACCTGGTTCATTTGGCGGTGCGCGAAGAGTGACTTGACCGCGCTGACCCCGATGGGTTGGCGGGGAAGCTGATACAATCCGTCTTCGAGAAAACCCATGAAGGTCTTGATCATCGGAGGTACGCAGTTTCTGGGACGTCACCTGGTGAATGCCGCCAGGGCGCGCGGTCATGAATTGACGCTGTTCCACCGCGGCCGGACGAACCCCGATCTGTTCCCTTACGTGGAGAAGATCATCGGCGACCGCGAAAAAGACCTGGACAGGCTTGCCGGTAAGGGTTGGGACGCCGTGATCGATACCTGCGGATACCTCCCGCGCCTGGTCAGGCAATCGGCGCTGGCGCTGCGGGATGCCGTGCGCAGTTATGTATTCATATCCAGCCTTTCGGTGTACGCCGATTTCAGCCGGATCGGAATCAACGAAAGCACACCGCTGGGCCACCTGGGGGATGAATCGCGCGAGCAGATCACGCGAGAGTCTTATGGCCCGCTCAAGGCGCTTTGTGAACGGGCGGTGCAGGAGGTCTTTGGAATCCGTTCGCTGATCCTGCGCTCGGGTCTGATCGTCGGTCCGCACGACCCGACGGACCGTTTCACCTACTGGC